>NZ_JARVSW010000011.1:0-131974 GCF_030208985.1 Pseudomonas sp. MEJ108 | reverse complement strand
GATCAGCGCCAGGACTCAGCCGTCACTAACGTCGCACTCTGCGTCGTCAGTGCCATCGCGGTTGAAAAGCGCTTTTGCGGCAGTGGCTGCGGGCAAGGCATTAGATTGTTTTGCTATCGTTCCAACGCTGCGCGTGGGCACGATAGTCGTAAGCATGAGCGCGAAGAACTGGCACGATAGTCGTAAACATGAGCACGACTCGAATACTCCACATCGGCACGACAGTCGGCTAAATTTGTGTATAACAACAAGAGCCCACACGAGGACAGGCACCGTGGATACCATCAGGCGTTTTTCGAGCTTTGCCGAGTTCTATCCGTTTTATCTTGCCGAGCACAGCAGCGCTACCAGCCGACGCTTGCATTTTGTCGGTACGTCTCTGGTGATTTTCCTGTTGGCGTTTGGTGTGGGCAGCGGCCGCTGGGGGTTGTTATGGTTATTGCCGGTCGCGGGTTACGGCTTCGCGTGGGCCGGGCATTTCTTTTTTGAGAAGAATCGTCCGGCCACGTTCAAGCATCCGTTTTACAGCCTGCTGGGCGACTTCGTGATGTACCGCGACATGCTCTTGGGCAAGGTGCCTTTCTAGGCTCTGTACGAAAAGTGGCTGCGCTCGGTGATGCTTCGTTAAAAACAGGCTCGGATGCGAGTCCAATCGGAATGCTCATTTACAACACGTAGAGTCGAGCGCGACCCCGGCCGTTCCTCGCCTGTTTTTGCCTTGCCTGACCTTCGCTCGCCGACTTTTCGTACAGAGCCTAGGCCGGTTGCTTCAGGCAAGCGTTTCGCTGGCGGGTTCTTCGACCGCAACCTGTTGCGCCTTCAAATGCGCATCCGCCAGGCGGAACAGTTCGATGTTGCCGTCCAGGTGTTCGATCAGGGCGGTACAGGATTCGACCCAGTCGCCGCAGTTGAGGTATTCCACGCCGCCCACCTGGCGAATTTCCGCATGGTGTATGTGCCCGCAGACCACCCCGTCCAGCCCGCGCTTCACGCATTCGTGGGCGATGGCTTCCTCGAAATCGCTGATGAAGTTCACTGCACTCTTGACCTTGTGCTTGAGGTACGCCGACAGCGACCAGTAGCCATAGCCGTATTTGGCGCGCCAGTGGTTGAGCCAGCGGTTGAGGGTCAGGGTGAATTCATAGGCCGAGTCGCCCAGAAAGGCCAGCCAGCGGTGGTAGCGGGTGATCACGTCGAACTGGTCGCCGTGAATGACCAGAAAGCGACGTCCATCGGCCGTGACGTGCTCGACTTCGTCGACCAGCTGGATGTTGCCCAGCACCAGCTTGGAGTAACGGCGCAGGAATTCATCGTGATTGCCGGTGACATAAATGACTTCGGTGCCGCGCTTGCTCATGGTCAGCAAGCGGCGAATCACGTTGGTGTGTGCTTGTGGCCAGTACATGCCGCCGCGCAGTTTCCAGCCATCGATGATGTCGCCGACCAGGTACACCTTGTCAGCCTGATAGCGCTTGAGAAAAGCGGAAAGGTGCTCGGCCTGGCAATCACGTGTACCCAGATGAACGTCGGAAATCCACAAGGTGCGCACGCGCTGTTTGCGGCTGGGTGTGGCGAGCTGAGCACTGGTCATGTAACGACCTCCGGCAGGGTTTCCAGAAGAGTGGAGCATGCCGGTTAACCGAATGTGACACGTGCGTGGCGATGTCGTGACAGCGGCCCTGTATTACTGAGGGCTTGCCGGAGTATGACGGTCGTTATGGCCCAGATCGCGGGCCGGGTCGATCTGGTCCCGCAGCCGTTGCTTGAGCACTTTGGCTTCGGGAAAGCCGCCGTCGGCCTTGCGCTCCCAGAGTTGTACGCCGTCGCAGGTAATGCGGAACACGCCGCCGGTGCCTGGCTGCAGCGAGACTTTACCCAGATCGTCACTGAAGGTGCTCAGCAGTTCCTGGGCCAGCCAGGCAGCGCGCAACAGCCACTGGCATTGAATGCAATAGGTGATGATGACTTCAGGCTTTTCGGCAGGCATGGGCGTCCCTCTTCGGAAATTCAGACGACCATGATACGCAGCGTGCGCCGAATCAACGAGCGTTGGCGAAGCGGCGCAATGCGCTGAGGGTCACGTCCTGTTCTGGCGCTTGCGGTGCGCTATCGACAGCCGCGTGCACCTTGACGCCCAGCAAGCCCAGCAAGCGGCTGCGAATCAGCTGAAACCCGGCCTGCCCGCTGTCGCGCTGGCGCGGCAGGTCGACGCGGATGTCGTCGGCAATCCTGCCGTCGGCCAGCACGATGACCCGGTCAGCGAGCAGGATCGCCTCATCGACATCGTGTGTCACCAGCAGCACCGCCGGGGTGTGTTTGCGCCACAGGTCGATGATCAGTTGATGCAGGCGAATGCGCGTCAACGCATCGAGTGCGGCAAAAGGCTCGTCGAGCAGCAACAGTTTTGGCTCACGGACCAGCCCCCGCGCCAGTGCCACACGCTGCGCTTCGCCGCCGGACAAGGTGGCCGGAAAGGCATTCAGCCGATGCGCCAGGCCAACCTCGGTCAACGCCGCTTCGGCCCGAGCCTTGGCATCGTTGATACGCAAGCCGAGAACCACGTTCTTCCAGGCGCTTTTCCACGGCATCAGGCGCGGTTCCTGAAACACCGCCGCACGTGCCACCGGCACACGCAGTTCGCCGCTGTCGATCTCGTCCAGCCCGGCCAGGGTGTGCAGCAAGGTGGTCTTGCCGGAGCCACTGGCGCCGAGCAAGGCGACAAATTCACCAGAAGCAATGTCCAGATTCAGCCCGTCGATGACCCGTTGCCGGCCAAACTGACGCACCACGTTGCGCAGTTGTACAGGCGCCTGCCCCGCCTCGGGAGACACGGATGGAGTGTTGCGCAGATCAGGAGTCGCCATGTGTTCAATGCCTCACGAAGGTCGGTCGCCAGGCCAGCGCATAGCGCTCCAGCGTGCGAATGATGGCGTCGATCACCAGGCCAAGGACGCTGTAGATCAACAGGCAGATAACGATCACATCAGTGCGCATGAAGTCCCGCGCATCACTGGCCAGATAACCGATGCCAGCGGTGGTGTTGATTTGCTCGACAAAGACCAGGGCCAGCCACGAAATACCCAGTGAATAGCGCAGCCCGACAAAAAACGCAGGCAGCGAGCCGGGCAGGATGACGTGCCAGATCAGCTCGCGGCGGCTCAAGCCGAGCGTATTGGCAGCCTCGATCAGTTTCGGGTCGATATTGCGGATACCGGAAAACAGGTTCAGGTACACCGGAAAGGTGGTGCCCATGACGATCAGCGCCACTTTGGTGAACTCGCCAATGCCGAACCAGAGGATGAACAGTGGCACCAATGCCAGCGAGGGAATGGTGCGCAACATCTGCATGGGCGAGTCGAGAACGATTTCGCCGCGCCGGGAAAGCCCGGTCACCAGCGCAGCGACCACGCCGATGCTGACACCAATGCTCAAGCCTAACAGCGCCCGTTGCAACGAAACCCACAAGTGGTGGGCCAGTTCGCCCGAGACGATCATCGACCAGAGCGTACCGCCGATCTGCGACGGCGCGGCAATCACGCGGACGGGCAGCAGGCCGGTTTGTGAGGCCAGTTCCCAGAGCAGCAACAGCACCAGAGGGCTGAGCAGACGCAAGACAACGCCCGGCACTTGCCAGCGTGGGCGACCCGATTGCGAGACGCGCCCCTGTTCGGGTTTGTTCACCACCAGAAAACCGGGTTCTGCGGGGTTGAGCGTTGTGTCAGACATGGGTACATCCTTCCTGGACAAACCGGGCAGGACGCACCCGATGCATTATGAAGGCCATGTTATGAGCATAAGAACGCTGCGTGAAATTCGATTTAGACCTAAGCTAATAGTTAAAATATTTGATCACCGCAAATACATATAATGCATATTTTTTATAATTAACTTAGACCGAAATCGAATTTCACAGCGTCTGCCCCTTGCCTTTATGGTGCCTCTCGACAAGGTCGAACGGACCTCAACCATTGACAGGAGTTTTCATGAGCATCGAATTCATTGGCTATATCGCCACGCAACCCGGTTCTGAAATTCACCCGCGCAGCGGCGCGACCATCCAGCCCGACTACGTGAAGACCGTCGCCAAGGCTCATGAAGATGCCGGTTTTGATCGTGCACTGATCGCCTACCACTCCAACAGCCCGGACAGCACGCTGGTCGCAGCGCATGCCGCCAGCGTCACCACCAAGCTGAAGTTTCTGGTCGCCCATCGCCCTGGCTTCATCGCCCCTACTGTAGCGGCACGCCAGTTCGCGACGCTGGACGTGTTCAATGGCGGGCGCACCGCCGTGCATATCATCACCGGTGGTGACGACAAGGAACTGCGCGCCGACGGCAGCCACATCGGCAAGGACGAACGCTACGCACGCAGCGACGAGTACCTCAGCGTAGTGCGTCAGGAATGGACCAGCGACAAGCCGTTCGATCATAACGGCACCTACTACCAGCTCGAGGGTGCGCATTCACTGGTCAAATCCCCTCAGCAGCCACATATCCCTCTGTACTTCGGCGGCTCCTCGGCAGCGGCGATTGCGGTGGCCGGCAAGCACGCCGATGTTTATGCGTTGTGGGGCGAGACATACGAACAGGTGCGTGACGTGGTGAAGCAGGTTCGCGCCGAAGCCGCCAGACATGGGCGGACCATTCGTTTCAGCCTGTCACTGCGCCCGATTCTGGCCGAGACCGAGGAACAGGCCTGGGCACGTGCCGACAGTATTCTGGAAAAGGCCAAGGCCCTGGCAGACCGCAACGGCTTCGTACGTCGCGAACCACCGAATGAAGGATCACGCCGCCTGCTCGCCGCCGCTGCACAAGGATCGCGCCTGGACAAGCGCCTGTGGACCGGCATCGCCGGCCTGCTCGGCGCACAGGGCAATTCGACCTCGCTGGTCGGCACCCCGGAACAGGTCGCCGAAGCGCTGCTGGATTACTACGATCTGGGGATTACTACCTTCCTGATTCGCGGCTTCGATCCACTGGAAGATGCCATCGACTACGGCAAGAAGCTGATCCCGCTGACCCGCGCATTGGTGGCGCAGCGTGAACAGCAGGCTCGCGAACAGGTCGCCTGATTCAACTCATACCCTGCGGGCCGGTCTGACGCCCAACGCCAGACCGCCTGCCCGCGATGCAGCGTTCAGGCGGCGGCCGAGACCGGCTTGAGCGACCGGGCCACCAGTGCGCCAAAGGCTTCGACCGGCGCTTGCAGGTTACCCAGGAAGCGCGGGTAGAACAGCCACAAGTCCATCACCGGTTTGAAGTCCTTGAGCGGCAACGCCACCAACTGCTCGCGGTGCGCGCTGCGTTCCAGCAGCGGACGGGGCACCAGGCCAAGCCCCATGCCGTCGGCCACCAGCCCGAGTTGCAGCTCGGTGCCGAAAGTTTCCAGATTGACCTTCATGCTCAAGCCCTGATCGGTCAGCGTGCGCTGCAAGCCTGCACGAAAACCGCAGCCGTCCGGATTAAGCACCCAGCCCTGCTCATAACAGTCCGCCAGCTTGCCGGGCTTTTTCGGAGCCAGCCCCCTGGCGCAGACCACCACCAGCTCCATCTTGCCAATCGACTGACCGATGATGTTGTCCGGAAATATCTTGCCCGCCGGAAACAGCGCAGCCGCCGCATCCAGCTCGCCGTTTTCGATCTTGCCGATCAGATGACTGCCCCAACCGGTGCTGACCTGGGCGCGCAGATCCGGAAATCCCCCACGCAATTGCTTGAGCGCATCGAGCAGCACCACGTCACCGATGGTTTGCGGCACGCCCAGACGCAACAGACCGCTGGGCGGCGTGTCACTGGCCACCAGCTCGCGCAACGAATCCATCTCGCGCAGGATCGCCAGGCACTTCTGGTACACCTGAAGCCCCATCGGAGTCGGCTTGAGCGGCTTGGTATTGCGGTCGAACAGCTCGACTCCGAGGGCTTGCTCGAAATTCTGCACCCGCCGCGTGATGGCTGGCTGGGTCAGATCCAGCGATTCAGCGGCGTGGCTGATCGACTGGCAGCGGATGACTGCAACGAACGCATCGATATCATCAATTTTCATTCGGACCGCACATAAAAAAGAGATTAAACATAGGCAAAAAGCATAGTACCAGCCGGCGCTCATGGATAGCCCGAGCGTAGATTTCGCGGATTACGACAAACAAGTAAAAGACGTTTTCGTTATAACCTAATCATTAAAAAATAGCATATTAAATATCAGTATTATGCTTATATCGAACCATTCCCCGACTTTGATCTGGAAATGGACATGACTCAGAACCGACACCCGGAGCGACTCGGGGCATTTATCGATGCCATCACCGAACTGCTTGGCAGCGAGCCGCACGAAGGCGATCTGTTGCGCCGCGGCGGCAAGCTGCTGGCGCAGCTGGTCAGCCACGATGACTGGCTGGCAGAAGAATTCACCGTGCCCGACGCCAGCCGCTATCAGCAATTTCTGCTGCATGCCGATCCGCAGCAGCGCTTTTCGGTAGTCAGTTTCGTCTGGGGACCGGGGCAGCGCACGCCGATTCACGACCACCGCGTCTGGGGGCTGATCGGCATGCTGCGCGGCGCGGAAGACGCCCAGGGCTACCGTCGCAACGCGCAAGGGCGCCTGGAAACCAGCGGCCCGGCGATTCGCCTGCAACCCGGGCAGGTCGAGGCGCTGTCACCGCACAGCAACGATGTCCATCAGGTCAGCAACGCCTTCAGCGATCAGGTGTCGATCAGCATCCACGTTTACGGCGCCGATATCGGCACTGTGAAGCGTGCGGTCTATGACCTCGACGGCAGCGAAAAACTGTTCATCTCCGGCTATTCGAACGCCGCCACTGCCCATCAGGATCAGCCAACAGGGAGCCCGACCCCATGACCACAACTGCCACCCGATCATTCGCCGACATTCGCCAGACCTTGCTGGACCGTCAGGAGCTGGCCCTGGTAGACGTCCGCGAAGAGGCACCCTTTGCCCAGGCTCATCCGCTGTTTGCCGTGAACATCCCGTTGTCGAAGCTGGAGCTGGAGGTTTTCTCCCGCATCCCGCGACGCGACACGGCCGTGACGCTGTACGACGATGGCGAAGGCTTGGCCCAGATCGCCCTGCAACGCCTGCAGACACTGGGCTACAGCGACGTGAAACTGCTCGACGGCGGCCTGCAGGGCTGGCGCGCGGCTGGCGGCGAGCTGTTCATCGACGTGAATGTGCCGAGCAAGGCGTTTGGCGAGCTGGTGGAGCATCACCGCGCCACCCCGTCGCTGGCCGCAGAAGAGGTCAAGCGCCTGCTCGACAGCAATGCCGACGTGGTGGTGCTCGATGCCCGGCGCTATGACGAATACCAGACCATGAGCATTCCCGGCGGCATCAGCGTGCCGGGTGCCGAACTGGTGCTGCGGGCACGTGAGCTGGCACCGGACCCCACTACTCGAATCATCGTCAATTGTGCCGGTCGCACGCGAAGCATCATCGGCACCCAGTCGCTGGTCAACGCGGGTCTGCCCAACCCGATCAACGCACTGCGCAACGGCACCATTGGCTGGCTGCTGGCCGGCCAGACGCTGGACCATGGCCAGAACCGGCGTTTTGCGGCAGTCAGTGAAGAGACCCGCGAAACCGCCAGTGCCGATGCCCGCAAGGTGGCCGATCGCGCCAGCGTCAAACGTGCCAGCCGTGCCGATCTGCAACGCTGGCAAGCCGAGGCTTCACGCACCACTTACCTGTTCGATGTACGCACCCCGGAAGAGTTTGCCAAAGGCCACCTGCCCGGCGCGCGCTCTACACCGGGCGGGCAACTGGTGCAGGAAACCGATCATTTCGCCAGCGTACGCGGTGCGCGAATCGCTCTGCTGGACGACGACGGCGTACGCGCCAACATGTCGGCCTCCTGGCTGGCACAGTTGGGCTGGGACGTGGCGGTGATCGATGACCTGGATGCGGCCGACTTCAGCGAACAGGGCGACTGGGACGCGCCCTTCCCGACACCGCCGCAGGTGGAGGCGATCAGCGTCGAGACTCTCACCCAGTGGCAGACACAGGTAAAGGTGGCGGTGCTGGATTTCACTGCCAGCGCCAACTATGTCAAACAGCATATTCCCGGCGCCTGGTGGACCTTGCGTGCCGACCTGAAACAGGCGCTGCACAAGCTGCCGGCTGCTGACCGCTATGTCTTGACCTGCGGCAGCAGCCGTCTGGCGCGCTTCGCCGTGGCCGACCTCGAAGCGTTGACCGACAAGCCGGTGTTCCTGCTCGAAGGCGGCACCGCCAGCTGGATCAAGGCAGGTCTGCCGCTGGAGCACGGCGAAAGCCGACTGGCCTCGCCACGCATCGATCGATATCGCCGCCCCTATGAAGGCACCGATGCTCCGCGTGAAGCCATGCAAGCCTACCTGGACTGGGAGTTCGGGCTGGTCGAGCAGTTGGGACGTGACGGGACACATGGGTTTTACGTGATTTGATGCCGTTGAGTACACCGCGCAGCGCATTGGCACAAGCGCCAAGTGGGAGCGAGCTTGCTCGCGAAGAGGGCGCTACATTCAGTGCATTTTCTGCGTCTGGAACAGGGTCTTCGCGAGCAAGCTCGCTCCCACAAGGCTGCGTCCGACTCTGAAGGTGAGGCGTATTGGCACAAGCGTCAAAGGCTCATCAGGACTATTCATCACCCTATTGGAGACACACTTAAATGCTGCCTTTTTTCAAATCCCCCCTGCCCTTCAAAAGCCTGTTGCTGGGCGCGCTGTTGAGCGTCATGGCAGGTCAGCAGGTTCTGGCCGCTGAGCTGGCACCGTTGCTGGTGGCCAACCAGAAGTCACTGCTCAAAGTGCTGTTGCAGGTCTCCGGCGAACTCAAGGGTGTGCCGTACGAAATCAAGTTCTCCGAGTTCCCTTCGGCCGCGCCTTTGGGTGAAGCGCTGAATGCCGAGGCAGTGGATATCGGTGCGCTGGGTGATGCACCTTATGTGTTTGCCCTCGGCGCAGGTGCACCGTTGAAAGTGGTCAGCATCACCCACGCCCAAGGCCGATTCACCACCGCCGTGCTGGTGGCGAAAGATTCGCCGATCCAGACCGTGGCCGACCTCAAAGGCAAGCGCATCGTCACCGGGCGTGGCTCCATCGGCCACTATCTGGCGATTCGCGCGCTGCACCAGGCGGGGCTCAAGACCAGCGATGTGACCTTCATCTACCTGTTGCCCAGCGAATCACGGCTGGTGCTGGCCAATGGCGACGCCGATGCCTGGGCAACCTGGGACCCCTACACCACGATCTCCATCAGCCAGAACGATGCGCGCGTATTGGTCAGTGGTAACGAACTGCTGAGCAACCACCTGTACCTCGCCGCAACCAGCAAGGCCATTGACAGCAAACGCGTGCAACTGGAGGACTTCGTGGCCAGGGTCGAGCGCGCCTTCGACTGGACCAACAATCATCCAGAGGAGTATGCCGCTGCGCAGGCCAAAGTCACCGGCCTGCCAGTAGACGTGCATCTGGCCGTGGCGAAGGCCACAAAGATGCAGCGTACGCCGATTGATGACCCGATTATTCAGGGCCTGCAAGAAACCGCCAACACCTACCTGGCGGAAGGCATCGTCAGCAAGCCCATCGACGTCTCGACCGGCTTCGATAAAAGCTTCAACACATCGCGTGCCCGGATTGCCCAGGCCAACGCTCACTAACCCTCGGATATCCGCTGCGAAAAGGACCCCGCATGAAACTTTCACCGCTTCGTCAGCACCGTGAGCTGTCCGAATCAGCAGCAGATTTCGCCACCCGGCTGGAAGGGATTACCGCAACGCTGGCCGAAACCGCAGAGCACTACGATGCCAGCGGAGCATTCCCCCACGCCAACTTTGCCTTGCTGCACAGCCATGGCCTGCTGGGCTTTACCGTGCCCGCCGAACTGGGCGGCGGCGGTGCCGATCTGGCGCGAGCGCAACAGGTCGTCAGCGCAGTGGCCAGGGGCGAACCGTCGACAGCGCTGATTCTGGTGATGCAGTACCTGCAGCATTCGCGCCGGCAAGAGAACAGCCAATGGCCGACTGATCTGCGCATTCGCGTGGCCGAAGAGGCGGTTCGCGACGGCGCGCTGATCAACGCCCTGCGCGTGGAGCCGGACCTGGGCACACCCGCACGCGGCGGCCTGCCGGGCACCATCGCCTGCCGTACCGCCGAGGGCTGGCGGATCAGCGGCAGCAAAATCTACTCCACCGGCAGCCATGGCCTGACCTGGTTTGCCGTGTGGGCGCGCAGCGATGACGATGACCCGCTGGTGGGCAGCTGGCTGGTTCACAAGGACACGCCGGGCATCACCATCATTGAGGACTGGGACCATCTGGGCATGCGCGCCACCAGCAGCCACGAAGTCAGATTCGACAACGTGATGGTGCCGCTCGATCACGCGGTCAGCGTCAGCCCGTGGAGCGCCCCGCAATCCGAACTGGATGGATCGGGCCTGCTGTGGATGGCGGTGCTGCTGTCGTCGGTCTACGACGGTATCGCCCATTCCGCCCGCGACTGGCTGGTGCAGTGGCTGGAACAGCGCAAACCGTCCAATCTCGGGGCGGCACTTTCGACGCTGCCGCGTTTTCAGGAAACCGTCGGGCATATCGACACACTGCTGTTCGCCAACCAGAACCTGCTGCAATCCGCAGCACAGGGACACACGTCCGCCGAACATGCCGCGCAGATCAAATTTCTGGTGACCGGCAATGCCATACGCGCCGTGGAGCTGGCCGTCGAAGCCTCGGGCAACCCGGGCCTGTCGCGCAGCAACCCGCTGCAGCGTCATTACCGCAATGTACTGTGCGGTCGGGTGCATACGCCGCAGAACGATGCGGTGCTCATCGGTGTGGGCAAAGCGGCTTTTGCCAGGCGCAATAAAGGGTAACCTGGGGCGCACCGATCAACCCTGCTGGCCATCCAGTTCGATACTCGAATCCAGACGCTCGCGCAGAAACTCGATGAACATCTGTACCAGTCGCGAAGCCTGACGGTGTTGCGGGTACACCGCTGACAGCGTCAGTGGCTCGGGCCGCCTGTCGTCCAGCACGCGCACCAGACTGCCAGCGCGCAGGGCTGCACCGACGATGAACGTCGGCAGATAAGTGATCCCCAGCCCGGCAACGGCTGCATCTCTGAGCAACTCGCCGTTATTGACCCGCATTCGCCCACTGACGTTCAGGCTCGACGCTTTGCCCGCGCCTTGAAAACGCCATTGCACCTGGCGGCTGTGACCATACGGCAGGCAGTCGTGCTGGTGCAGGTCTTCAGGCTCTAGCGGCGTGCCGCGCTCGGCGAGGTAGCCCGGGCTGGCGCAGTAGACCCGGTCAATTGCAGCGATGCGACGTGCGATCAGGCTGGAGTCTTCCAGCACGCCGATGCGCAGCACCAGATCGTAGCCCTCGCTGATCACGTCCACCGGTCGGTCGCTCAAGTCGACCTCCACCGCTACATCACGGTAGCGCTGTAAAAACTGTGGCAACAGGCAGCCCAGGTGGGCGACGGCAAACGTCAAGGGGGCGCTCAGGCGCAATGTGCCCCGCGGTTCGCTGCTCTGCCCGGTGATGCCCTGCTCGACCTGTTCGACTTCGGCCAGCAAGCGCAAGGCCGATTCGTAATAGCTTTGGCCCAGAGGTGTAGCATCCAGACGCCGCGTCGAGCGGTTGAGCAAACGCACGCCAAGCCGCTCCTCCAGTTGCATCAGGCGGCGACTGACAAACTGCTTGGACAGCCCGAGCTTGTCGGACGCGGCCGTGAAGCTGCCGGATTCCATCACCTGGCAAAAGATACGCATGTCTTCAAAAGGGTTCATCGGCATGGCCTGAGTGAGCTGGACAGCATTCAACAGAGCCTAATCCTTCACTGAGCACTGTCAACCAGAACGAGACGGTGATTCGTGTTTCAGCTACTTATTGCATCGAAAGATAACCAGTAATCTTGATCTCACTTGATCGATTGCTGAATGTGCAGCGTCGATATCCGATGGAGAAAGAATCATGCTGACTCTTCGCAAAGCTTCCGATCGCGGCGCGGCTGATCATGGCTGGCTGAAATCCTTTCATACCTTTTCCTTCGCCAGCTATCGTAATGCGCAGGAACAGGGCTTTTCCGATCTGCTGGTCATCAATGACGACCGTGTGACTGCAGGTAAAGGCTTTGGCCAGCATCCGCACCGCGACATGGAAATTTTTTCCTATGTGCTGGAAGGTGCGCTGGAACATAAGGACACGCTGGGCACCGGCTCGGTGATACGCCCTGGCGACGTGCAGTTGATGAGTGCCGGTAGCGGCGTGGCGCACAGCGAGTTCAACCACTCGCCGACCGAAGGCGTGCATTTTCTGCAGATATGGATCGTGCCGAATGTCGCCGGTGCCACGCCCAACTATCAGCAGGAACACTTCAGCCCTGAACAGAAACGCGGCCGTCTGCAACTTATCATCGCCCCTGAAGGCGAGAATGGCGCACTGAAAGTTCGTCAGGACGCCCGTGTGTACGCAGGTCTGTTCGATGGTGATGAAACCGCCGCGCTTGAGCTGGCTGCCAATCGCTATGCCTACGTGCATGTCGCCCGTGGCAGCGTGGTGCTCAATGGCGAGCGACTTGGCGAAGGTGACGGGGTGCGCGTGCGTAACGAGCGGCTGATCAGCCTGAGCGAAGGGGTTGATGCGGAAGTGCTGGTGTTTGATATGCGGCCTAATGAATTGCCGCAGATGCCTTGATGCATCGATTGATATCAGGAAAACCTAGCGTTTCTTTCACTTGATTGGTGCTGCGAGGTAACCCACGCTCCCGCCCTCCACCAGTCGCTCGCGGCACTGACCGGGCCGCCTTGGGCTAGCCGATCAGACATCAAGTGAGGAAAAACCATGCCCCATGATCAACACTATGATTGTGTTCTTCTGAAGCCCGCCCGCACCTTTCAAGGTAAGCAGGGCCTGGATTATCAAGTCGGTATTTCAGCCCAAAGTGCGGGCGCACGTCACATTCATATGCAGTTGCTGACGATCCCGCCCGGAGGTAAAGGCAAGGCACACAAACATCAGGAGCATGAAACAGCTATTTACGCACTGAGTGGAGCTACCGGCTGCTGGTATGGCGAGTCGCTGGAAAAACATGCAGTCGTGGAAGAAGGCGACTTCTTTTACATCCCGGCGGGCATGCCGCATGTGCCTTATAACCGCAGCAGCGAGAATGCAGCCACAGCTTTGATTGCGCGTACCGATCCAAATGAGCAGGAAAGCGTGACCTTGCTGCCGGAACTAGACGAGGTATTGGCTTCCAGGCAGAGCTGAGCATGACTGTCGGGATACGTTCAAAACGCACAAACAAAAACGCCGCTCTGTTGAGCGGCGTTTTTGTGAATTTGGAGCGGGAAACGAGACTCGAACTCGCGACCCCGACCTTGGCAAGGTCGTGCTCTACCAACTGAGCTATTCCCGCAATATGGCGTCCCCTAGGGGACTCGAACCCCTGTTACCGCCGTGAAAGGGCGGTGTCCTAGGCCACTAGACGAAGGGGACACTGCCTGAAACACAATGGTGTGTGTTTCAGTTCCAGACATCATCCGAAGACGTGTTCTGGTTTCACTCAACCCTGCCCAAAGGCAAAGCTGCTTAAAATTGGAGCGGGAAACGAGACTCGAACTCGCGACCCCGACCTTGGCAAGGTCGTGCTCTACCAACTGAGCTATTCCCGCAATGGCGTCCCCTAGGGGACTCGAACCCCTGTTACCGCCGTGAAAGGGCGGTGTCCTAGGCCACTAGACGAAGGGGACACACGTACAACATTCACTACTTATTGGCGCTACGCTGTGTGCTTTACGCTGTAAGTGGCGCGCATTCTATGGATGGATTGAGGGGTCGTCAACCCCCATGTGAAAATTTATTGAAATCAATAACTTCGACGCCGTTCGGACGCTGACCGACTGTCGCCAGGCGCGCGGCTGATCAATCTCCCCTCATCTATATAGAAGAGATGCCGACAAACTCCGAGAGGGACATCTATGCGCAGTAGTGCTTAGCCACTACACTCGCACTAAAACTAATTGAACGAATGAGGTTTGCACAGTGACTCCACTCATGATCACGCTGATGGTAGTAGCAGGTATCGCACTGCTCATCGCGATCGGCTACCTGAATCACGTCGCTGAAAACGGCAAACTGGAGAAGGCTCGCACCAAGGTCGAACTGGGCGATCGCCTGCGTCGCTGCAGCGAGATCACCGAAGTGTTCCCGGGCCAGCTGATGTCCCCCGCCTTGAAGCTGTTGCTCGCGCGGCTGGAGCTGAACGTCGTGCAGCGCATGCTGAACATGGAGAAAGGCAACGCTCAGCTCAAGCACCGTATTGGCGAACTGGAAGAGCAGATTGCCAAGGGCGAAGGCATCGACATACCCAACCCGGTCACACCGATCCAGACCGAAGCCAAGGCCAAGGACGTGCGTTTTCTGCTGGAAGCCCTGCATGGTCAGGTGACGCGTGCTGCACATGACGGCTTTCTGCAGACCAGCGAAGCGAAACACTGGATCCGTGAAATCCGCACGATCCTGGTCAACCTGCACATCGAATTCTTCAACAACCTTGGCCAGACTGCACTTTCTCAGGATCAGCCAGGTCAGGCACGTCTGGCATTCGAGCGCGGCGTACAGTATTTGCGCAACCAGCCGGACCCGGTCACTTATCAACAGCAACTGCTGGCGATGGAAAAACAACTGGCCCGTGCCAACTCGGTAGTGCTGACCAACACCGCGCCGACCGAAGACGACGACAACGCACTGACCGAAGGCCTCAAGCAGGACGACACCGAATCGGAATGGAAGAAGAAAGTCATCTACGATTGATGACTGCCCCGCCGCTGCCGGGCTTGTGCTCCGGGCAGCGGCAGGCCGACCGGCTCAGCAGTCGGTCGATGCCAGAAAGATCGCCGCAAGACGCTCGATCCCTGCCTGATCCTCTTCGTTGAAACGCCCCACACTCGGACTGTCCAGGTCCAGCACACCGATCAGACGTCCCTCCTTGATCAATGGCACCACCAACTCGCTGTTCGATGCGCTGTCGCAGGCAATGTGCCCGGGAAACTCGTGAACGTCCTGCACACGCTGGGTTTGTCGGCTCTGCGCCGCCGCCCCGCAAACGCCCCGGCCGAAAGGAATGCGTACGCAGGCGATCTGCCCTTGAAACGGCCCCAGCACCAGTTCTTCGTTGCGATTGAGGTAAAAGCCCGCCCAGTTCAGATCATCGAGCTGGGTGTAGAGAAACGCCGAAAACTGCGCCGCATTGGCGATGAAATCGCGCTCGTCGGCCAATAGTGCTTCCAGTTGTGCGGCCAGCAAACCATAGCCGTCCAGGCCCGCGCCGGTGTTTTGCAAATCAATCATGTGTGTTGCTCCAACAATTCAAGTCCTACCCAGTAACGTGCAAATTGATAGGCGCAGCGGCCATTGCGATTACCGCGCGCGGTTGCCCAGCGAATCGCGGCTTTTTCCAGGTTTTCGTCGCGCTGCCACTGCAATCCGGCTTTTTGCGCTAATTGCGTGATCCAGTGTTCGACGACGTTCAGATAATGCTCCTGAGTGAACGGATAGAACGACAGCCACAGCCCGAACCGGTCAGACAAGGCGATCTTGTCTTCGACGGCCTCACTGGGGTGCAGTTCGCCGTCAACGTGCTTCCAGTCGACGTTGTCACTTTCCTTCTCGGGCACCAGGTGACGACGATTGGAGGTCGCGTACAGCAGCACGTTGTCTGGCGCCTGCTCCAGCGAGCCGTCGAGTACACTCTTCAGCACGCGATAATCACCCTCGCCCGACTCGAACGACAGGTCATCGCAGAACAGCACGAAACGCTGCGGCAGCTTGTGCAGTTGTTCAACCACACGCGGCAAATCACCCAGATGGTCGCGTTCGATCTCGATCAGGCGCAGACCGGCCGGGGCGTACTCGGCCAGCAGCGCGCGGATCAAGGACGACTTGCCGGTGCCGCGCGAACCCCAGAGCAAGGCATGGTTGGCAGGCAGCCCATCGATGAACTGACGGGTATTGCGCCCCAACTGATCGCGCTGCAGGTCGACGCCGATCAGATCGGTCAGGCGCGTATCGAGGCTCACTTGCAGCGGCATCAGGTAACCGCTGCGGCCCTCTTGCACCCAGCGCGCGGCCAGCGCCTGCGACCAATCGACTGGCTCGCGCAGCGCTGGCAGCAACGGCTCCAGTCGGGCCAGCACGGCGTCGGCGCGCTGCAGAAAAGCATCCAACCGAGAATCCACGGGATCTCCTTATATTTAACTGATTAGTCAGCAGTGCCGATCGGCTATGCTTGGCCGGCACCGGGCACCAGAAGTGGCAGTACTCATGGATATATCGCTCAAAAACAGGCTGTCGTTCAAGCAGGCGCGCCTGGCTGTATCGATCGGCTTCGTGCTGGGGACCCTGCTGAGCCTGTTCCAGATTGCGATCGATTATGCCAGCGAAGACGCTTCCATCAATCGTGAAATCAAGTCACTGCTGGAAATCATCCAGAACCCGGCGTCGCGCATCGCCTATAACATCGACTCGGAGCTGGCTCAGGAACTCACGCTCGGCCTGCTGCGCTCGCCTGCCGTGGTCAGCGCCAGGCTTACCGATAACAACGACGCCGTGCTCTCCAGCGTCGAGCGCCCCATGGCCACCGGGCGTTATCGGGTGTTCAGCGACTGGCTGTTCGGCGAAAGCCGGCAGTTTCAGGAAAAGCTGCACCTCAATCACCTGCCCAATGAAACCATCGGCACACTGTACCTGACCGTGGACACCTTCGCGTTCGGCAGCCACTTTCTGCAGCGCGCCGAAATCACCCTGCTCAACGGCTTTGTGCGCAGCCTGGCGCTGGCCGGGATTCTGACCATTCTGTTTTACGCGACCCTGACCAAGCCGCTGGTGAGGGTAATCCGCGAACTGAGCAGTCGCGATCCGCGCAACCCTGACCAGGGCAAAATAACCTGCCCGCCCTACCATGCCCAGGATGAAATCGGCGTGCTGGTCGAGACGTTCAACCGTCAGTTTGAAACCATGAGCAGCGAGTTTTCCAGGCGACGCGCGGCCGAGGACCGGCTGACCGACCACCTCAATGAACTGGAAAACATCGTCTCGGCGCGCACCAACGAGCTCAAGGCCAGCAACCTGCGCCTGCGCGAATCCAACGAGGAACTGCAGATAGCACGCAGCACGGCGCTGGACATGGCCCATGCGCGCTCGGCGTTTCTGGCGCACATGAGCCACGAGATCCGCACACCGCTCAACGGTCTGCTGGGCATGCTGGCGCTGTCGCTGGACAGTCCGCTGGGTGCCGAACAACGCCAGCAGCTAATGATCGCCCACGACTCAGGCAAGGTGCTGGTCGAGCTGCTCAACGATATTCTCGACATGTCCAAGTTCGATGCCGGTCACCTGGAGATCGAGCGCATTCCTTTCGACCTGGGGATGTTGATCGAGGACACCGCCAATCTGCTGTCGCAGAACGCAGCCCCCAGCGTGGAGCTGACCTGCCTGATCGCGCCGGACTTCCCGGCCATGGTCACCGGCGATCCGACCAGGGTGCGTCAGATCGTCAGCAACCTGCTGTCCAACGCCCTCAAGTTCACCCGTTTCGGGCGCGTGGATGTGCGCCTGACTCATCATCGGGACGCCAGCTCCGGTGAACACCGGGTGCGCATCGAAGTCCGCGACACCGGCATCGGCATTGCGCAGGACGCCCAGACCCGAATCTTCCAGCCGTTCACCCAGGCTGAAACCGCCATCACCCGCCAGTACGGCGGTACGGGACTGGGCCTGGCGCTGACCAACAACCTTTGCGAGGCCATGAATGGCACGTTGAGCATCCAGTCGCAGTCCGGTTTCGGCAGCCAGTTCTGCGCCGAGCTGCCGCTGCCGGTCCACGTGCCTGCGGTCACTCAGACGCCGCTAAAGGGCCGGGTGACCGTGATCAGTTCGGCAGGCAGCGGCCTGGTGGAACTGCTCGGCAGTCTGCTGCCGTTCTGGGGGGTCGATCTCAAGCGACGCAGCATCGATGATCGCGCGCAAGCCGTGGACCTCGACGGCAGTTCCGATCTGGTCATCACCGACTGTCCCGAATGCCTGTTTACGATTCGACCCACCACACCCGTGCCGATCCTGCTGGTGACCGCCTATGGCAACTTCATGCCCGGCGAACAGGTTGCCGCCCTGGCCCCGCTGCAACAGCAGGCCCGGCCACTGGCGCGCAACGCGCTTTACCACACGCTGCGGCGCATACTGGGTCAGGAAGAAACGGGGCTCAAGGACACACAGGCGCTCGAACATACGGCGCCACGTCTGGCGCGGGTGTTATTGGTCGAGGACAATCCGGTCAATCAACTGGTCGCCAAGGGCATCCTCGGCAAACTGGGTTGCGAAGTGATCATCAGCAGCCATGGCGGCGAAGCCCTGGAACAGCTGGAGCAAGGCCATTTCGATCTGGTATTGATGGACTGCAACATGCCGGTCATGGACGGCTATGAAGCCAGCCGCCAGATCCGCAGCAGCGGCCGCTGGCCGAACCTGCCGATCGTTGCCCTTACCGCCAACGCCATGCCCGATGAGCGCGAGCGCTGCAAGGCGGCGGGCATGAATGACTATCTGGCCAAGCCGTTCCGGCGTGCCGAACTGGTCAGCATTCTCGATCAGTGGATACCCATTACCGGCATCGACTGAAGACTCAGCGCAGCAGCGCCTCGATCTCGCCCGTCAGTTCCTCAGGCTTGGTCAATGGCGCAAAACGCTTGACCAGCCGACCGTCCTGGCCAATCAGGAACTTGGTGAAATTCCACTTGATGCGCTCCGTGCCCAACAACCCCGGCGCCTGCTGCTTGAGCTGCACGAACAGCGGATGGGCCTGCTCGCCGTTCACATCGATCTTCTTGAACAACGGGAAGCTGACGCCATAGTTCAGCTCGCAAAAGCCGGAAATCGCCCCCTCGTCGCCTGGCTCCTGCTTGCCGAACTGGTTGCAGGGGAAACCCAGCACCACCAAGCCCTGATCCCTATAGTCCTGCCAGAGCTTTTCCAGGCCCTTGTATTGAGGGGTAAAGCCACACTTGCTGGCGGTGTTAACCACCAGCAGCGCCTTGCCGGAGAAATCGGCGAGGGTTTTCTGTTCGCCCTTGATCGTCGTGACCGGGATGCTCAGCAGGTTTTCACTCATCAAAGGAGGCCTCGATACTGGAATTGGGACAGGGCGTTGGCTGAATCTGCGCAGCGCTTAGGCGCGCGGCACCAGATCCAGGCAGACCGAATTGATGCAATAACGCAGGCCGGTGGGTGGCGGTCCATCCGGGAACACATGCCCCAGGTGCGCATCACATTTGGCGCAAACCACTTCGGTACGAATCATGCCGTGGCTCATATCGCGAACCTCGATCACTGCACTGTTCTCGAGTGGCGCATAGAAGCTGGGCCAGCCGCAGCCTGAATCGAACTTGGTGGTGGAATCGAACAGTGGCTCCTCGCAGCAGATACAGCGATAAATGCCGTCTGTCTTGACCTTGTCGTACTTGCCGGAAAACGGCCGCTCGGTGCCTTTCAGACGGCAGACGTTGTACTGCTCCGGGTCGAGCATCTGCTTCCACTCTTCCAGCGTTTTCTGCAACTTTTCCACAGGTACACCTCCGAATTCGAAAAACCCTGATCTGTACCTTTTCCGCAGATCAGGTGGCACGTATCATTGCGCCAGGTCAGACGTCAGTCTGGCACCCGCGTTTGTCGTACACAAACCCATTTTCATGGCGAATGTAGCGACCTTCATTGCAAGCCGGCGACAGCTCGTCCATTTTCGGGATCATCACCATGCAGTTCAACAAATCGAACAAGCTCGCAAACGTCTGCTATGACATTCGCGGGCCGGTGCTCAAGCACGCCAAACGCCTGGAAGAGGAAGGTCACCGCATCCTCAAGCTGAACATCGGCAACCCGGCGCCGTTTGGTTTCGAGGCGCCGGACGAAATTCTGCAGGACGTGATCCGCAACTTGCCGACTGCGCAGGGCTACAGCGACTCCAAGGGCCTGTTCAGCGCCCGCAAGGCGGTGATGCAGTATTACCAGCAGAAGCAGGTCGAAGGCGTCGGCATCGAAGACATCTACCTGGGCAACGGCGTGTCCGAGCTGATCGTGATGTCGATGCAGGCGTTGCTCAACAATGGCGACGAAGTGCTGGTTCCGGCCCCCGACTACCCGCTGTGGACCGCTGCTGTCGCCTTGTCCGGTGGCAGCCCGGTGCACTACCTGTGCGACGAACAGGCCAACTGGTGGCCTGATCTTGAAGACATCAAGGCCAAGATCACCCCGAACACCAAGGCCATGGTCATCATCAACCCGAACAACCCGACAGGTGCGGTGTATTCGCGCGAAGTACTGCTGGGCATGCTGGAGCTGGCTCGCCAGCATAATCTGGTGGTGTTCTCCGACGAAATCTACGACAAGATCCTCTATGACGACGCGGTACACATCTGCACCGCTTCGCTGGCGCCGGACCTGCTGTGCCTGACCTTCAACGGCCTGTCCAAGTCGTATCGGGTCGCAGGCTTCCGCTCCGGCTGGATCGCCATTTCCGGGCCGAAACACAATGCGCAGAGCTACATCGAAGGCATCGACATTCTGGCCAACATGCGCCTGTGTGCCAACGTACCGAGCCAGCACGCCATCCAGACCGCGCTGGGCGGCTACCAGAGCATCAATGACCTGATTCTTCCCCCCGGCCGTCTGCTGGAACAGCGCAACCGCACCTGGGAGCTGCTCAACGACATTCCCGGTGTCAGCTGCGTGAAGCCGATGGGCGCGCTGTATGCGTTCCCGCGCATTGACCCGAAAGTCTGCCCGATCCTCAACGACGAGAAGTTCGTCCTCGACCTGCTGCTTTCCGAAAAACTGCTGGTGGTTCAGGGTACAGCGTTCAATTGGCCATACCCCGACCACTTCCGCGTCGTGACCCTGCCCCGCGTCGATGAACTGGAGCAGGCCATTGGCCGCATCGGTAACTTCCTCAAGGGTTATCGGCAGTAAACAGCCACAGCGCTCTAGCCCGACCTCTCTGCCCCGACCCGCTCGGGGCAGTTTATTTCTGTGCGCCCGAAACATCATGGACGCCCTGCCCCAAACGCTTCAGGCATCGACCACTCTGGCTCAGGCGCCGTTCAGCCTTGCAGGATTACCATTGATTGCGACAAGAGGACACAGTTTGAAATAGTCCCTCTGTTGAATAGCAGCAAGCATCACCTTATATACCCGGCATCGAGTTACATATTTACCTGAGGAGAACGTTTCGACCATGATGCGCATTTTGCTGTTTTTGGCCACTAACCTTGCGGTCGTGCTGATTGCCAGCATCACCCTGAGCCTTTTTGGCTTCAATGGGTTCATGGCGGCCAACGGGGTTGATCTGAACCTCAATCAGCTGCTGGTTTTCTGCGCTGTGTTCGGTTTCGCGGGCTCGCTGTTCTCGCTGTTCATCTCCAAGTGGATGGCGAAGATGAGCACCGGTACTCAGATCATCAGCCAGCCTCGCACTCGCCATGAGCAATGGTTGCTGCAGACCGTTGAACAATTGTCCCGTGACGCGGGCATCAAGATGCCGGAAGTCGGTATTTTCCCGGCGTACGAAGCCAACGCGTTCGCTACGGGCTGGAACAAGAACGATGCACTGGTTGCGGTCAGCCAGGGCCTGCTCGAGCGTTTTTCGCCGGATGAGGTGAAAGCCGTACTGGCGCACGAGATCGGCCACGTTGCCAACGGCGACATGGTGACGCTGGCGCTGGTGCAGGGTGTGGTGAACACCTTCGTGATGTTCTTCGCCCGCATCATCGGCAACTTCGTCGACAAGGTGATCTTCAAGACTGAAAACGGTCAGGGCATCGCCTACTACATCACGACGATCTTCGCCGAGCTGGTACTGGGCTTTCTGGCCAGCGCCATCGTCATGTGGTTCTCGCGCAAACGCGAATTCCGCGCTGACGATGCCGGTGCACGACTGGCGGGTACGGGTGCAATGATCGGCGCGCTGCAACGCCTGCGTTCCGAACAGGGCGTCCCGGTGAACATGCCCGACAGTCTGACCGCCTTCGGTATCAACGCCGGTCTCAAGAAAGGCCTCGCCGGCCTGTTCATGAGCCACCCGCCGCTGGAGCAACGCATCGAGGCCCTGCGCCGCCGCGGTTGAACCACGAACGCGATAGCCTCAGCCCCGCGCATGGCAATGAGAGGTGTTCTTCCGGACACCTCTCGTTCCTTACGCTCCGCGTGGGAATGCAGTTCGTGACGCAGGGCGTCAAACGGTTCTGCGATTCAGAGAGATTCAGGACCAACTCAGCGCGATTGACGCTCCAACACATAAACATGCTCATCCATACGCTCCAATCCGGCCTTCAACGCCTTGGGACTGCTGTGCAGCGTATCCTGCCCGCCTACCTTCGTTACCTCCCAGTTTCCCGACATGACGCTCTGCAGCCATGTGTGCGGCACGGAGAATGGCGGGCCTTCGAGCAGGGTCTGATCGTATTCCAGGGTGATCAGTAAACCGCTACACGCTTGCGGCATCAGCGCTTCAAGCTGCCGCACATAGCGTTCGCGCATATCCGCTGGCAAGGCGATCATCGCGGCACGGTCGTAAAACGCCGCGCAATGACCGATATCGCGCACAGTCAGCGCGAAGAAATCACCGCACCAGATTTCGATACCGGGCGCTGCGTAGACCTTGAAGTCGCCCTGCGACGTAATCTTCGGCTGCTCACCACGCTCGGTGAAATAGCTTCCCACCGCTGCCTCGGACAGCTCGGCGCCCACCACGTGATACCCCTGCCCCCTCAGCCAGCTCATGTCCTGGCTCTTGCCACATAACGGCACCAGAACCCGCGCCCCTGGTGCAACACTCAACGAGGACCAGTATTGCTGCAGGTCCTGATTGACCTCGGACTGATGAAAGCCGATCTGTCCGGCGCTCCAGCGCTGCAGCCAAAAATCCGTCTTCATGAAAACCTCCTGAAAATTCGATAAAAAAGCGCCAGAACTTATATTAGATTTAGATTATAAAAATGACCGACTATGAGTCATCTCTCTATTCTGGAGCTTTAAATGTTCCCCAGCCTGTTTATTTCCCATGGCTCCCCCATGCTGGCGCTGGAACCCGGTGACAGCGGCCCGGCTCTGAAGCGACTGGCTGCCAGCCTGCCACGGCCTCGCGCCATCGTGATGGTCTCTGCCCACTGGGAAAGCCACGAACTGATCGTCAACGGCAATCCACAGCCCGAGACATGGCATGACTTCGGCGGCTTTCCACCCGAACTGTTTGCAGTGCAGTACCCGGCGCAAGGGCTGCCGGAACTGACGCGCACGGTGGTAGATCTGCTTGCCGCCAGCGACCTGCCTGCACGCATCGACAGCAGACGTCCGTTCGACCACGGCGTCTGGGTGCCGTTGTCGCTGATGTACCCGAACGCCGACATTCCGGTGGTGCAGGTTTCACTGCCCAGCCGCCAGGGACCTGAACTGCAGACCCGCGTGGGCCGGGCACTGGCCAGCTTGCGTGAACAGGGTGTACTGATCATCGGTTCAGGCAGCATCACGCATAACCTGCGTGATCTTGACTGGAACGCCGGACCCGACAGCATCGAGCCCTGGGCTGCCGCGTTTCGTGACTGGATGATCGACAAGCTGCAAAACGACGACGAAGCCGCACTGCACCACTACCGCAGCCTTGCTCCTCACGCAGCCCGTGCGCACCCCAGTGACGAGCACCTGCTGCCGCTGTATTTTGCGCGCGGCGCTGGCGGTGTCTTCGGCATTGCCCATCAGGGCTTCACCATGGGCGCGCTCGGGATGGATATCTATCGGTTCGGGTGAAGCCAATAGCGCCAACTTGCCTGAATCCAAGGCAAAAAAATCCCCGAACCAGTCGGGGATTTTTTATTGGCCGATCAGCTCAAGAGCCCGATCAGTCTTCGCGATAGCGACGCAGCTTGAGCTGCTTGCCAGCAACACGGGTGTCCTTGAGCTTGGTCAGCAGACGCTCAAGACCATCTTCCGGCAGTTCGACCAGGCTGAAGCTGTCACGGACCTGGATACGGCCGATCGCTTCGCGGGCCAGGCCGCCTTCGTTGAGAATGGCACCCAGCAGGTTCTTGGCAGCGATACCATCACGCGCACCCAGCGCGGTACGGCAACGAGCACGGCCTTCGGCCAATGGAACCGGCGCACGACGCTCACGCTCAGGACGATCACCACGGTCGCTGCTGCGCTCTGGACGATCACCGCGCGGGGCGTTGTTCGGAACCAGTGGACGCTCGCGCTCGATGGCTGCCAGGGTCAGTGCCTGACCGTTGGTAGCCTTGCGCAGCAGTGCAGCGGCAAGCGCGCGAGGGCTGCAGCCGATGTCGGCAGTCAGACGATCGAGCAGATCACCGTGAGTCGATTCGGCATCAGCGACCAGCGGCGACAGGCTGTTGGTCAGTTTCTTGATGCGCGCATCCAGAACGGCCTGGGCATCCGGCAGGCGGACTTCCGCAACCTTCTGACCGGTAACACGCTCGATCAATTGCAGCATGCGGCGCTCACGAGGCGTCACCAGCAGCAGTGCGCGACCTTCGCGACCGGCACGGCCGGTACGGCCGATACGGTGAACGTAGGACTCCGGATCGTAAGGCATGTCCACGTTGAAGACGTGGGTGATACGCGGAACGTCAAGACCACGGGCAGCAACGTCGGTCGCCACAACGATGTCCAGACGGCCATCCTTGAGGGATTCGATAACGCGCTCGCGCTGGTTCTGGGCGATGTCGCCGTTCAGTGCGGCAGCCTTGTAGCCTTTGGCTTCAAGAGCACTGGCCAGATCCAGGGTCGCCTGCTTGGTGCGGACGAACATGATCAGGGCGTCGAAGTCTTCGACTTCCAGCAGGCTCAGTACGGCCGAGGTCTTCTGGTCAGCGTGAACCAGCAGGTGAGCCTGCTCGATCGCGGTAACGGTCTGGGTCTTGGTCTGGATCTTGACGTGCTTCGGATCGCGCAGATGGCGTTCGGCGATGGCACGGATCGACTGTGGCAGCGTGGCCGAGAACAGTACGGTCTGGCGGGTTTCAGGCATGGCCTTGAAGATGACTTCGAGGTCGTCCATGAAGCCCAGCTTGAGCATTTCGTCCGCTTCGTCGAGAACCAGGTGGTTCACGGTCGCCAGGACTTTCTCGTCACGACGCAGGTGGTCGCAGAGACGGCCCGGGGTAGCGACGACGATTTGTGCGCCGTTGCGGATAGCCTTGAGCTGAGGGCCCATCGGCGCGCCGCCGTAGACCGCTACAACGGTCACGCCCGGCATTTGTTTTGCGTAGGTCTCGAACGCGGTGGCAACCTGAAGTGCCAGTTCGCGGGTCGGGGCCAGGATCAGTGCTTGCGGCTCGCGCTTGCTCGGGTCGATCCGATGCAGGATAGGCAGTGCGAACGCGGCGGTTTTACCCGTACCGGTTTGCGCCTGACCAATCATGTCGTGACCGGCGAGAATAATCGGGATCGATTGCTGCTGAATGGCCGAAGGCTCTTCGTAGCCAGTGGCGACGACTGCTGCAACGATATTTGGATGAAGTTCGAGAGCGGCGAAGCCGCCGATTTCCTGGGTCATGGGTCTGCCTCTAGTGCATCCGCAAAGACCCATGCTTCAAAGCTGCGCGTGCCGTGTACGACCTTGAGGTCACCCTGGCTGCTTTGTCGGCGGGGATTTGCGAAAACGTTTGATGAATGGATCGTCCAGGCTAGTCCGTTGTGCGAACAAGCAACCGAAGCTGGCTTCGGGGAACTGCAATACCTTGACGTGGGCCGTGTTAAGGCCGGCGCGCACTATACCGGAAATACGCACCTTAGTGAGTCTTTTTTTACGAAACGTTGCGCCATTTTTGAGCGGCGGCAGCCCCTGAGTCCGGGCAGAAGGCCGCCTGACCAAGGCGCGGGCCCGAGATTGCGGGGATTACCGCTTAAACGTTTAATCCATTCTTGCACATGACCGGCATCCTGACCTTCGAGGTGTGGCGAATTGTCCCACCCCGTTTTCAGCACAATCGACTCACCTGTCGCCTGCTCAGGTGGCGGAACGAATAGCCTTGATCAGCGACGCCAGCGAGTAACCCAGATGCGGCGCAAGTGCCTCGGCTCGCCCGTTCAACGCGTCGATATCCAGCGTCTGCTCCAGGTCGGCCGGGACCAGCAGGATGACGTTGCCCTCCTTCACCGGCAGCTCCCAGTAATGGCGGTGGTAAAGGCCACGCAGCAGCGCCGCTCCCAGCGGCTTGCCGTCGTCGGTCGCCCACTGATTGATGATCAGCCAGCCGCCCGGATTCAGCCGCTGCTGACAGCTCTGCAGGAAATTCCAGGCCAGGTGCCCGACCCCAGGCCCGACATCGGTGTACAGGTCGACAAAGATCAGGTCGGCAGGCTCGGCACTGTCCAGCAGGTCCAGCGCATCGCCGATGCGGATATACAGTCGCGGATCGTCGTCGAGCCCCATGAACTCCATGGCCAGACGTGGCACATCCGGGCGCAGCTCGATGACTTCCACATCCTCGAGGGGCAGGAATTTCATGCAGGCCTGGGTCAGCGTGCCGGCTCCCAGGCCCAGAAACAGCGCGCTTTCCGGCGCGTCATGGCACAGCGCGCCGATCAGCATCGCGCGGGTGTAGTCGTACTCCAGCCAGCTCGGATCGGCTGTAAAGGTGCAGCTTTGCTCGATGGCATCGCCAAACTCCAGAAAGCGGTAGTCCTCCACTTCCAGCACGCGAATCATGCCGAAGTCGTCGTGCACCTCGGCCAGGATTCGCTCTACGCGCTCACGCTCTTCCGTCATCACCGTTCCTGGTTGTCTGCGCCGAGCGCAAAATACGAATTGTCGGGCAAGCGCACGGCTTTGTCACACGTTGTGGCGTACGGCGTCGCTCCAATGCTCCGCACCGCACTGGCAGAGCAACGACGAACTGCTAACATGCCGATCCGATTGCACAACTCTAGAGCCAATAATGAGCCAACCCTGGAGCCCCGACAGCTGGCGGGCACTGCCGATTCAGCAGCAACCTCACTACCCTGATGCCGAGCACCTGCACAGGGTCGAACAGACACTGGCCAGTTACCCGCCGCTGGTGTTCGCCGGCGAAGCACGTGAGTTGCGCCGTCAGTTTGCCGAAGTAACCCAGGGACGTGCGTTCTTGCTGCAGGGCGGTGACTGCGCGGAAAGCTTCATGGAGTTTTCCGCCGCCAAAATTCGCAATACGTTCAAGGTCCTGCTGCAGATGGCAATCGTGATGACGTTTGCCGCCGGTTGCCCGGTGGTGAAAGTCGGACGCATGGCCGGGCAATTTGCCAAGCCACGCTCGGCCAACGACGAAATCATCGATGGCGTGACGCTCCCGGCTTATCGGGGTGACATCGTCAACGGCATCGGTTTCGACGAGAAAAGCCGAGTGCCGGACCCGGAACGCCTGATCCAGGCTTACAACCAGTCCACCGCCACCCTGAACCTGCTGCGCGCCTTCGCACAGGGCGGGTTTGCCGATCTGCATCAGGTGCACAAGTGGAACCTGGACTTCATCGCCAACTCGGCGCTGGCCGACAAGTACAGCCAGTTGGCCGGGCGCATCGATGAAACCCTGGCGTTCATGCGCGCCTGCGGCATGGACAGCTCGCCGCAGTTGCGCGAAACCAGCTTCTTCACCGCCCACGAAGCGTTGCTGCTCAATTACGAAGAAGCCTTCGTACGACGCGACAGCCTGACCAACGATTACTACGATTGCTCGGCGCACATGCTGTGGATCGGCGACCGTACCCGCCAACTCGATGGCGCGCACGTCGAGTTCCTGCGCGGGGTCAACAACCCGATCGGCGTCAAGGTCGGCCCGAGCATGAACACCGACGACCTGATCCGCCTGATCGATATCCTCAACCCGGACAACGACCCGGGGCGCCTGAACCTGATCGCGCGCATGGGTGCCAACAAGGTCGGTGATCACTTGCCGCAGCTGATCCGCGCCGTCGAGCGTGAAGGCCGCAAGGTGCTGTGGAGCTCGGACCCGATGCACGGCAACACGATCAAGGCCAGCAGTGGCTACAAGACCCGCGACTTTGCGCAGATCCTTGGCGAAGTGAAGCAGTTCTTCCAGGTGCACCAGGCTGAGGGCACTTACGCGGGCGGCATCCACATTGAAATGACCGGACAGAACGTCACCGAATGCATCGGTGGTGCCCGCCCGATCACTGAAGACGGCCTTTCGGATCGCTATCACACGCATTGCGACCCACGCATGAACGCCGATCAGTCACTGGAACTGGCCTTCCTGATTGCCGAGACCCTCAAGCAGGTCAGGCGCTAAACAGGAAAACCCGGAGCAACTGCCCGCTCAATGCTTGAGCGGGTCGTCCCAGAACGGGCGCTCGGCTTCCTGCTGAATATCGGCACGGCTCAAGCCCAGGTCCTTCAGTGCTCCGTCACTCATCTGCGCCAGCAAGCGGCGCTGGCGGTGCAGCTCCAGCCAGCGCTGCAGATGACGCTTCAGCGCTGTGAATACCGTGCCCGCCTGCAACCCCCCATCGACCCCTTCCACCCCTGCGCATTGTTTTTGACCTTTCATCATCTTGCCCTCCATGTGGGATGACTGAAGTCTCGCTTCGGGCGTAGGATCAATCCAACGAATGTTCGTTATACCTTCCATCTGGGAGTTTGATGTATTGGCCACCTACCCGAGCATTGATACCGAACTGTTGCGCACCTTCGTGGCGATTGCCGATCACGGCGGTTTCACTCGCGCAGGTGAAGCGGTCAACCGCACACAGTCGGCGGTCAGCATGCAGATGAAGCGTCTGGAAGAAGACGTCGTGCAGCGCCCGCTGTTTCAGCGTGAAGGCCGGGTCCTGAACCTGACTGCGGAGGGCCAGGTACTGCTCGGTTACGCGCGGCGAATTCTCAAGCTGCACAGCGAGGTGTTCAACACCTTGCGCGAGCCGCACATGATCGGCGTGGTGAAAATCGGCTCGCCGGACGATTACGTGATGCGCTTCCTGCCCGGCATTCTGGCGCAGTTCGCCCAGGCCTATCCGCTGGTTCAAGTGGAAGTGCATTGCGAGCCATCGGACCTTCTGCTGCAACGTCACGACCTGGATCTGACCATTGTCACGCGCAAGCCCGGTACCGAGATCGGCACACTGCTGCGTCAGGAACGTCTGATGTGGATGGAGGCCGTCGGCTTTGCCCCGCATGAGCAAACACCCATTCCGCTGGCGATGTTCAATACCCACTGCTTCTGTCGTGACTGGGCGTGCAATGCGCTGGACGGCATGGGGCGCGATTACCGCATCGCCTACAGCAGCTCGAGCATGGCGGCGATCACTGCGGTGGTCAGCGCGGGCCTGGCAGTCACCGCGCAGTTCCAGAGCCTGGCCACAGCGGATTTGCGTATCCTCGGCGAGGCGGAACAATTGCCACAGCTGCCAACCGCCAGCATCGTCCTCCTGCGCAAGTCTGGAAATCCCTCGCCCATCACCGAATGCATGGCCGATTACATCATCGCCGGCTTCAAACCTTGAGCGCGAGAATGACCGCACAAAGCACCAGAAATACGCAGAACATCAGGCGCAGGGTTCGCTCCGGCAACGAATGCGCCAGCTTGACGCCCCAGCTGATGCTGGCCAGGCCGCCGATGGCCAGCGGAATGCCCATCGACCAGTTGACGTGATCGTGCAGTGCATAGGTGACCAGCGTGATGCCGGTGCTCGGCGCCGCCAGGGATAGCGCCAGCCCTTGGGCCACGACCTGGGTCGCGCCAAAGACACTGGTGAGGATCGGCGTCGCCACGACCCCGCCGCCAACGCCAAACAGACCACCGGTCACGCCGGAGCCGACGCCCAGCAGCCATAACCACTTTTCATGACGCAACCCGCCAGCGGCCTGCTTGCTGCGCCAATACATCTGCGCGACATTGAACACCGTCAGCACCACCAGAAAACCGACGAAGCCCAGGCGCATGCCTTGCGGGTCGATGCGAACCGCGAGCAGCGAGGTCAGCCAGGCAAAAATGAAACTGGGGATGATCAACATCAGCGCATTACGCAGCAGAATCCGGTTGCGCTGGTTGTAACGCCACAAGGCCATCAACACATTGGGCAGCACCATCAGCAAGGCTGTCCCTTGAGCCAGTTGCTGATCCAGACCGAACAGCACCCCGAGCGCGGGAATTGCCACAAGACCACCACCGATGCCGAACAACCCTCCCAGGGTGCCCATCGCTGCACCCAGCAACACAAACATCACAATTTCAATCACACTGCGTCCCCACCCGGTCAATGACCAAATGCTACGCAGTCCTGCTCTGGACCGACAGCCGATGACGCCGTTTTTTTCGCGCATCACGCACGATGCCAGCGCTTTGAGCGCTGCATGAGCGAAATTATCTGGCGCATTAAAGAGTGCAACACTAAGTTAAACTCATTCGACTGAGTTTGAGGACCTGATATGAGTGCCGACCAAAGCCCGACCCGCTCCGCACCTGCCGATTGCGATTCGCTGCTGCTGGATAACCAATTGTGTTTCGCCCTGTATTCCACCTCGTTGATGATGACCAAGGTTTACAAGCCGCTGTTGCAGGCGCTCGGGCTGACCTATCCGCAGTATCTGGCGATGATGGTGCTGTGGGAAAGGGACGGGCTCACTGTGGGCGACGTCAGCACGCGCCTGCTCACCGATCCGGGTTCATTGACGCCGCTGCTCAAACGACTCGAAGGCGAGGGCTTCATCAGCCGCACGCGCAGCAAGGAAGACGAGCGGGTGGTGTTGCTTCATCTGACCGTACAGGGACGCGAGTTGCAGCAAAAGGCCTTGACCGTACCTGGCTGCATTCTCTCGTCGAGCGGGCTGACCATGGAAAAGCTTCGCGACCTGCAAGCGCAGTTGCTGGAGCTGCGCGAGCACCTGCACCAGAGCCTCTAGGAAAAGGCCTCACCTCAGCTCGTCATGCCCGGCCACCCTGCGTGAGGTCTGGCAGGCCCTCAAACGATCATCCTCGACCTTTTTTGCAAAATTATCTTGCGCGCAAACTATCCTTGGGCTACCTTTGCTTTGCGATTAGTTAGCGCGCAAGTATTTAGCGCAACAAAACCTTCATTGAACGAGGCAAGATCATGGACACTCTTTACACCGCAGTTGCAACCGCCACCGGCGGCCGTGATGGTCGCGCTGTTTCCGACGACAAGATTCTCGACGTCAAGCTGGCGACCCCGAAAGAACTCGGCGGTGCTGGCGGCGCAGCCACTAACCCTGAGCAGCTGTTCGCTGCCGGTTATTCGGCCTGCTTCATCGGTGCATTGAAGTTCGTGGCCGGCCAGAGCAAACGCAGCATTCCGGCAGATACCTCGATCACCGCCCACGTAGGCATCGGTCAGATCCCGGGCGGTTTCGGTCTGGACATCGACCTGCATGTCAGCCTGCCAGGCCTGGAGCAAGCCGACGCTCAGCAACTGGTCGATGCCGCGCACGTGGTCTGTCCTTACTCGAACGCCACTCGCGGTAACGTCGATGTGCGCCTGCATGTAACGGTCTGATCCTGTCTGAGGCCTGGGCAACGGCTGCCCGGCAAGAATTTCAGGCACAAAAAAACCCGCAGCGATGCGGGTTTTTTGCGTAACGGGGTTACAAAACCATGCTTACTTCGCACGGCCTTTGTAGGAACCGCCTTCACGGGTATCGATCTCGATCATGTCGCCGATTTCGATGAAGTCGGCAACGCTCAGCTCGGTGCCGTTTTTCAGTTTGGCAGGCTTCATGACCTTGCCCGACGTGTCGCCACGAGCGGAGCCTTCGGTGTAGTCAACCTGACGCACGATAGTGGTCGGCAGCTCTACGGAAACCAGACGGTCTTCGAAGAACACGGCTTCGCAAACGTCAGTCATGCCTTCTTCGACGAAAGGCAGAACGCTTTCGATGTCTTCGGCGTTCAGCTCGTACATGGTGTAGTCAGAGGTGTCCATGAACGTGTAGGTGTCACCGCTGATGAAAGACAGGGTGGCTTCCTTGCGATCCAGGATCACGTCGTCCAGCTTGTCGTCGGCGCTGTAAACGATCTCGGTCTTGTAACCGGTCAGCAGGTTTTTCAGCTTGGTCTTCATGATCGCGCTGTTACGACCGGACTTGGTGAACTCAGCTTTCTGAACCAGCCATGGATCGTTCTCGAGACGGATCACGGTACCGGGTTTCAGCTCTTTACCAGTTTTCATTGCATATATCCGAATTTGGATGGAATTAACCAAAGGCTCTGTACGAGAAACAACCTGCGCAGGCCTTTTTCGTACAGAGCCTTGTATCAAGGCCGCGTATCATAGCGAATTTACATAAAACTGCACCAGCGCCGTGGCAAGATCAGTCTGTGCGGCTTGTTGCTGGCACCAGCGTTCGGCATTGCGCTCGATCTGCGACCAGTGTTCTGCCAGCGCCGTCCAGCATTCGCCAAGGTCGCCGCCGACATTCCAGCGCTGCCAGAACTGATTCACCGCCTGCGCGGCGGCCGGAGAAAGACCCGCGAGATAGAGCGTTAAAAACGCATCGAGCTTGGGCAGATGCGCGTCGTCTTCCTGCTGGTAGATGTGCCAGAGCATTGGCCGCCCCGACCACTGCGCACGCACGAACGAGTCCTCGCCGCGCACGATATTGAAATCGCAGCTCCAGAGCAGTTGGTCGTAAAGCTCCTGACGGATGAACGGCAGGACCTGAACCGTCAGCCCGCCGCTGACCTGAGTGAACCCGGCGCGCAGCGGATCGTCGACACCCAGCCAGCGCTGCAGGTCGCCGAGGATGCGTCCCTCCGGCACCAGAAGATGCGTCGGCCGGCTGTCGCTGGCCAGGGCATCGAGCCACCTGCCGAGCGCGGGATTTTCATAGGCAAATACTGAGATCAGACGCGCACCGGCCAACGCGTCGATACCCAATCCGCTCAGGAACGCTTGCCTTGCCGCGCTGTTTTGCTGAAACGCCTGGCGCTGTTCGATCAGGTTTTTTTCGCGCAACAGGCCACCGGTGGCCTCGGAAAAACCCGGAAAGAAAAAGAACTTCTTCAAACCGTTCGATTGTGGCGAAGGCAGGCCGTGGCAGCCAGACACCCAGTCCTCGGCGCTGAGGTAATCCAGATTCAGCCACAACGGCCTTGGCGAACGCTGCAGCATCGATTCGGTGTAGCGCGTCGGCAGGCGGCAGGCGAACGCTTCGATGACCCCATCAGGAATATCGGTGTTCACCCATTCGCTCGGCCACTGGCAAACGCTCACGCCCTCTTGCCATTGTTGCCGGGCCTGGAGATCGGCACCGGGGCACAAGCGAACGAAGGCCGACAGGTCATCGATCCATAAACGCACCTGCAGGCCATGCTCGGCGACCAGCTGGCGCGCCAGACGCCAGGTCACGCCCGCATCACCGTAGTTGTCGACTACGCTGCAAAAAATATCCCACGAGGCTTTCATCCTGGCTCCCTGAGGCTGGATGGCAAAAACGCTGATTGTCGTTCACAAAGGTCTGTTGTCACCAGCCTGATGCTGCCGGGCAAACATGCAGCACCGTTTCCATGCCTGACCATCAGGCATGGCACAATCACATCTGTTGGCCTGCAAGGAGTTCAGCCATGTCATTCCCTACCCGCCGTCGCGACCTGTACGTGTCGTTGAAATTGATCGTGTGCATTGCGCTGGGCATCTGGCTGGGCGCCCTGGCGGTGTTTCTGACCGCCCTGCTCTATTACAAAAGCCTGCCACCGGCCCAGACCCAGGCGCTGGAAAACGCCGCCGCACAGCTGACCGCCCCGCCTGCGCAAAAAGCCGCCTCCCCGTCTGCGCTGGAGACCGAGATGTTTCGCAAATATGAGCAAAGCCTGCGTGAAAGCGAGGCCCGTCAGGCACGCGAGCAGGCTCAGGAGCAACAACAGCGCACCTTCAACCGCTCGAAATGTGATTTCTGGATACAGCAGGATCGCACCGCGCCGAGCGAAAAAAGCCGTGCCAGCATCAATCAGTACTGCGGATAAACCATGAACAAACAGGATGTACTGCAACGGATCATCGACAAGCTGAACATCGATCTGGATATCGCCGAACGAGCGGCGCAAACCGCCTACGAAACGGCTACCCACGAAGAGAACATCGCTGAGAACAAGTACGACACGCTAGGACTGGAGGCGTCTTATCTGGCAGCTGGCCAGGCACGCCGCGTCGAGGAGATTCGTCAGTCGCTGACGCTTTATCGGAAATGGTCGCTCAAGCCATTCGATGAATCGCGCGGTATTCAGACCGGTGATCTGGTGGTTGTCGAAGATGCGAGCGGGCAGACGCACTATCTGTTCCTCGGCCCCGATGCCGCCGGCCTGAAGGTCAGTGCAGGGGATCATCTGGTCACCGTCATTACCGCCAGAGCCCCGCTCGGGCAGAACCTGCTGGGCAAATTCGAAGACGATGCTGTACAGATTGTCATCAACGGCAGCGGACAATCCTACGAGATAACGCAAACGTTGTGACACACCCGGCATCTGCAGGGTTGATCGCATCAAGTTTTTGTGGGTAAGGTGAACCGTCGCCATCACCACCGCAACCGGGGCAACATCAAAGCAAACAAGGACTAAAACCCAAGGAGATTTTTCATGACGAACGTCATCGCATTCCCTGACGCCCATGAACGTGATCGCCTGAAGTCCAGCCAAGATCCGGCGTTGAGATACTTGAACAAGAAAGAACGACAACTGATCGACCAACTGCGTTCGACCAGCCATGCGGGACGGCAGTACGTTTACGACTATGCGAGCATCATGCACTTGTCCAGGCCGTTGTATCCCGAGCCAGTGGACTGATCACGATCGCATGACCTCCTCGCAGTCTGCGCCGCTGGATTGGCGCAGACTGCGAGGTTTCGCTTGCCGGCTTCAGCGGATCAGCGAAAAGATCAATGCTGAAATTGCCACCACACCGGCGGCAACCACAAAGTAGTTGGACCACGCGCCAGCGTATTTACGCATGGCTGGTACTTTGTGGATGGCGTACATCGGCATCAGGAACAGCAAAGCCGAAATCACCGGCCCGCCCAGGGTTTCGATCATGCCCAGGATGCTCGGGTTGAGCGTTGCCACCAGCCAGCACACCACCAGCATGAACGCCGCGGTCATGCGGTCCAGGGCCTTGGGTGCAGGACGACGACCCGCCTTCAGAACCAGGCCTTTCAAACCCTCGCTCGCACCGATGTAGTGGCCAAGAAACGACTTGGAAATAGCCACGAACGCGATCAGTGGCGCGACAAAGGCGATGGTCGGGTTGTTGAAGTGGTTGGCCAGGTAAGACAGGATCGAGATGTTCTGCGCCTTGGCCTCGGCCAGTTGGGCAGGTGACAGGGTCAACACGCAACTGAACACGAAGAACAGCACCATCACGACCATCAGACCGTGGGCGCGGGCCAGAATCTGCGAACTGCGCACCTCGGCGTTTTCGCCATACTGACGCTTCTGATCGACGGCAAAGGCCGAGATGATCGGTGTGTGGTTGAAAGAGAACACCATCACCGGAATGGCCAGCCACAACGTGGGTATGAACGCCGATAGCTCAGGGAACGTGGTAGCGGTGCTCAGAATGCCGCCGGTCCAGTGCGGGATGAGGAATATTGCCAGAAACAACAGCGCGACGATGAACGGATAAACCATCAGGCTCATGGCCTTGACGATGAACCGCTCGCCACAACGCACCACGGCCAGCAGCCCCATGATCAGCACAAACGCCAGTGCGGCGCGCGGCGGTGGCGTGATGTGCAACTGGTGCTCAAGAAAACTGCCGACGGTGTTGGTGAGGGCCACGCTGTAGATCAGCAGGATCGGGAAAATTGCGAAGAAATACAGCAAGGTGATCATCGCACCGGCACTCTTGCCGAAATGCTCTTCGACCACATCGGTGATGTCGGCACCTTCACGTCCTGAGAGCACGAAGCGCGTCAACCCACGGTGGGCGTAGAAGGTCATGGGAAACGCCAGCACTGCCAGCGCCATCAATGGCCAGAAACCACCGATACCCGCGTTGATTGGCAAAAACAGGGTACCCGCACCGATGGCGGTACCGAACAATCCGAGCATCCAGGTGGTGTCATTACGATTCCACGACGCGATGCTCTCGGGAGCTACATCCAGACGTTCTACGACGCCATTAGCCTGATCATTCATCCGGTCGACTCTCCGTGGCCGGTTTATCAAAAAGGGAAACGCGTCGAAAAAAACGGCAGTTCAGCGCCCCCCTCGAAAACAGCGGGCGAGATTCTCCGGGATTGTCGGCAGAAGTCAAAGGCTTGTAGGACAATAGTTTTTCCCACGACAGGCCGGCATTCGAGCTCACGCCTTTTACATCAAGGGCTGGAGAACGATCGACCTCTTGTCGACGAGTTCGTGTTTTAACGGCTCATGAGCTGTCAGGTTGGTTCGGCGGCGCAGCCCACTGTTCTCTTCTGTTCGCCGGACGGACGCCTGATTGGCAATCATCTGGGCGCATTGTCCAGCGCCAGCCTTGCTCATTAGCTGGGTAAATAGCCAGGTATTCACCTACCTGATTGAGCTTAAGTTCTCATTGCGAGCGAAAGCCTGCTGCATCGTTTCACCTATCCATGTATAAATGCGCTTACACATTGGCCCTCTCGGAGACTCAGCGCATGCGTTACGCGCTTGATCATAAGGCCCAAACGCACCAACGCATTGTCAAGGAAGCGTCCATGCGCTTCCGTCGTGACGGCATTGGTGCTACGGGCTTGCAACCTTTGATGAAGGCACTTGGCTTGACCCATGGCGGGTTCTACGCGCATTTCAAATCCAAGGATGATCTTGTTGAACAGGCATTGAGTCACGCCCTCGACAATGTAAAAGGAATCACCAGCGACGTGTTCGCCAGACAGGACTCGCTTAGTGAATTCATTGATCTCTACCTATCGATAGCCAGCCGCGATGCGGAAGACGGCGGGTGTCCATTACCGACTATGTGCCTGGAACTGGGCCAGCGAGATCAGCCCAGCATGACGACGGATAAAATCATCCTTCACCTGCTGGAGAAGTTCGACAAGCCCCTGGCGGAGAATGGACTGGAGTCCAAAAGCCTGCCGGTGCTGTCCGCACTGGTGGGTGGTCTGGCACTCGCACGCAGCGCTTTTGACGAGGAGCTGTCACAGCGCATTCTGGACACGACCCGCGAATATCTCAAAAAGGAGATAAAAAAGAGCACCAACTGACCCTCTGGAACAGATACTTTCCCGGGAAGCTTCCCGGCGAGAGTTTATAAACACACAGGCCGATCATTGATCGGCCTGTGTGTTTAACGGATGAAACGCTGATCAGTCGATTGCAAGCTTTTCGCGATTCCTCTCCAGAATGGCCTTGCCGATTCCCTTTACCTCGATCAGTTCATCAATCGACGTAAAATCGCCGTTGGCTTCCCGGTAAGCCACAATGGCATCAGCCTTGTTCTTGCCGATTCCCACCAGTTCTTTCTGCAGTGTCTGCGCATCGGCAGTATTGAGATTGACCCTGTCCTTGCGTTGCTCATGCGCCATAGCGGGCGCTGTGCCTTCCAGCATCGGCGAATGGGATACCGCGGGCTCTGACATGGCGGGCTGAGACGCAGGGGCGGCGTTGACCGCAACCGAGGCACTGGTGAGCAAGGCAAAGATCAAGGCACTGAAGATAGGGGTTCGCATAGATAAAGCTCCATAGCAGTTCAAGGCAGCATTCCACATGCTGTGCCTGAAACTTAGACCAGCGTCCCCCCTTGGAAAAGCAGTCGAGCGTTGCTGCCTGTTGCCGGATCGTTCAACGTATTTCCGCCTCTGCCCGGCACCCCGACAGCACGGATGAAATCACGTTTCGCCGCTGCGTTCCTGATACATCCAGTCAACGATTTCACCCTCTGGCGTATATCCGTTTACCGTTTCGCGCAGCAACTGACGCACGCTGGTGTAATCGTCGCGGTCGACCGCATCCAGCAGTTTTGTCAGGCGGCCTTTCAATACATCCCACGGCAGGCAATCTTCGTTTGCACTCATGATCATCGGGTGCTCGGTGGCAACCACGTTGTCGCCGATCAACAGCTCTTCATAGAGTTTTTCGCCAGGACGCAGCCCGGTGAACTCGATGGAGATATCACCGTGTGGGTTTTTCTCCGAGCGAATGGCCAGACCGGACAGGTGGATCATCTTCTCGGCCAGTTCGACAATCTTGACCGGCTCACCCATATCGAGAACGAAAACGTCGCCGCCATGCCCCATGGAGCCCGCCTGAATGACCAACTGAGCGGCTTCGGGGATGGTCATGAAATAGCGGGTGATCTTGGGATGCGTCACCGTCAGCGGCCCGCCTGACTGGATCTGCTTGTGGAACAGCGGAATCACCGAACCGGACGAGCCCAGCACGTTGCCGAAGCGAACCATGGTAAAGCGAGTCTTGTTGACCTGATAGACATTGGCCTTGTCGCCGAAGATCACTGGCGCGGTTTCGCGGCTCAGTGCCTGCAATATCAATTCGGCGAGGCGTTTGGTGCTGCCCATCACATTGGTCGGGCGGACCGCCTTGTCTGTAGAGATCAGGACGAAGTTGGACACCCCTGCCTGCAACGCCGCCTGGGCGGTATTGAGCGTACCCACGACATTGTTGATGACGCCTTCGGCAATATTGTGCTCGACCATCGGCACATGCTTGTAGGCCGCAGCGTGATAGACCGTGTCGACTTTCCAGGTTTTCATGATCGACAGCAGCTTGGGGTGATTGCGCACCGAACCGAGGATGGGCAGCAATTTAACCGAGAGTGACTCGCGAGCCGAGCGCTGTTCAAGCTCCGAAAGAATGCTGTAGAGATTGAACTCGCTATGGTCCAGCAACAGTAACTGGGTAGGTTTCAGCAGCAGTATCTGTCGGCACAGTTCAGAACCGATCGAGCCGCCTGCGCCGGTCACCAGCACCGTTTTGCCCTTGATGCAGTGCTCAAGCAGGTTATCGCGGGCCGGGACTGCATCACGCCCCAGAAGGTCTGCGATGTCGACTTCCTGAAGGTCGTCGACCTTGACCCTGCCAGCGGCCAGGTCCATGAAACCCGGAACGCTTCGTACGTGCAGCGGAAAGCCTTCCAGAAAACCGAGGATTTCCCGACGTCGCCCACGCGACGATGACGGGATTGCCAACAGGATTTCCTGAGCCCCCGTGGAATCTATCATTCGCTGGATGTTTCGCGGTTTGTAGACCTGAAGGCCGGAAATGACCCGGTTGGAAATCGACTCATCATCATCGATGAACGCCACCGGATGCATCAGACGCCCCATGCGCAATGCAGCGACCAACTGGTTTCCCGCAGCACCAGCGCCGTAAATGGCGACCTTTTGCAAACCGTTGTCGCTCTTGGCGAAGGGCACGTGCTGCGCTGCAGCGAACCAGTCGCCGAGAAAGTACTGCCGCATGGCCAGTCGCAGACCGCCAATCATGACCATGCTCAGCCACCAGTAATTGAAGATCACCGAGCGCGGGACCAATTGCTGGTGATTACTGTAAACGTAAACCATACAACCAAGGATCAACGACGACATCGTGACGGCCTTGATGATGGCAATCAGCGCATCATTGCCGAAATAGCGCATCACTGCACGGTACATGCCGAACCGGATGAACAGCGGGATAGCCGCAACAGGCGCACTGATGAACAGCCAGGTGTGCTTCTCGAGAGGATTGATCAGCTCATCGATACCCAGTCGTACGACAAACGCCATCCACAGAGCCAGCCAGACCAGAATAACGTCGGCAGCAACCTGAATTATTCGTTTTTTGCGGCGTGGTAGAGCCAGTAACCTGGCCCGCAACCTGCTCATCAATTTTTTTATGCTCCGTTATGCTACCGGTTGCAACATGACCTGAAATCGGTATCAGTGAAACAGCTACGTGTCTGAGACAACCAGAAAAACACTTCGTTACCTTATTCTGCCTTGCCGGCGTGGAACTTCAACGCCAGTAGAATCAGCGGGCTGTAGGCAACTACCGCCCATATAAGCCCTTCTCCATCGCCCAGCGCAACCCATAGTGCAATGGGCAGCAACCAGACAAGATTGATCAGCCCCACTGCAAGCGTAACCGGCACATGCCTGCCGTAATGACGCGACGCAAACTGATACGCGTGGCTGCGATGCGCCTCGTAGAGCCTTTCTCTGCGTAACAGGCGTCGCACAAGGGTTACGGTCGCGTCGACGATAAACACTCCCAGCAGAATCAACCAGGACCAGAATAACTGAGGTGAGGCCCAGGAACCCTGAATGGATAGCACACCGAGCGCTATGCCGAGGAAACCGCTGCCCGCATCGCCCATGAATATCTTCGCCGGAGGGAAGTTCCAGTAGAGGAATCCCGCCGCGGCAGCGCCCAGCATGAGTACCTCCCAGGACAGTCCGGCGTGGCCGCTCAACGCATAGATAATGCTCATGCCCAGACATACCGTGACCGCCTCGATACCGGCGATACCGTCTATTCCGTCCATGAAGTTGTATAGGTTGAGCATCCACACCAGATAGAACGCCGCGAGCACCTGCCAGAGCGGCCCTGCGTCGAACGTCCAGCCCATGAACTCAAGCGGAGCGAGCCCGCCCAGCCAGAACAAGGCCCAGGCAGCCGCAGCAAAGTGCCCCAGCAGGCGCCATCGTGCGGCGATATGCCCGTGATCGTCCATGAAACCGATCACAGCCACCAAGCCTCCCGAGCCAACGATTGCGACAAGCGCAGAGGACGGCAGATGACCGGCCCACCCCAGGACAGCCATCGCCATGATGAAAGTGATGACGATGGCAACGCCGCCGCCTCTGGGCGTGGGCATGGAATGCGAACTTCGGGCGTTTGGAATGTCGATCAGACTTTTGGCAAGCGCATACTTGCGCAGCAACGCCGTTAGAATCAGAGACAGAAAGGCAATAGCGATTACCGACAGCCACTCAATCATGCTTGTCGTGTTCCAGATAATATCGAGCAGTGTCCTGCATGGCGTGTTCAATACTCACAGGTGGATGCCAATCCAGCATCGTACAGGTTTTACTGATATCGACCTGCAGCGAGTTGCACAGCCGTTGTGAAAAAGCTTTCTTGCCCAACAGTGCTGCAGCCGCTTTCAACAGCGAGGCCGGCACCGGCAGCAGCCGGGCAGGTTTGCCCAAGGCCTTGCCCATTTCGCGCAGCAGCCTGGACGTGGACAGATCGTCCCCGTCACTGACCAGAAACGTCTGGTCAGCCGCAGCAGGATGATCGACACAGACCGTCACCAGATCTGCCAGATTATCCACCGCCACCAGGCTTCTGCGATTATCGATGGACCCGAGCGGCAACGGCAGCCCTTTGTCCAGCCAGCGCATCATGCTTCTGAAATTAGCCTTGACCCCCGGACCGTAGACCAGCACCGGTCGAATGATCACCACCTGCATACCGGTGCGGGCAGACAACTCGCGCAAGCCCTCCTCAGCCCTGTGTTTTGACACGCCGTAGGCATCCAGCGGAGTGCACGGGTCGCTGGCCGTGAATGGCGCACCCGCAAGCGTAGACTCGCCATTGGCCTTGATGGAACTGATAAAGATGAAGCGCTTGACGCCTGCCGCTGCGGCCTGCTCGGCCAGATTCAGGGTTGCGGTGACATTGGCGCGAAAGTACTCCTGATCCGGTGCGTCGGCGGTCTCATTGAGCACATGAACTCGCGCAGCACAATGAATCAGCACATCCGCGCCGGTTACAAAGCTTGCCCATTGATTATCCGGTGCCAGTGATTGTGCACTGACAACATCGATGCGCGGGCTGGAAACGACATAAGCGCCCCGGACTGCAACCCTCACAGAACAGCCTGTGCGCTCGATCAGCCGACGAACCACGGCACTGCCCACGAAACCTGTCGCACCTGTTATTGCAACCAATGCAACATCACCGCTCATGCAAACACGTCCTTCCAAATCGGCCAAATATTGCTCAAGTAACGCTTTTTGACAACTGAAATATCGTTAATCCATTTTATAACTTTCATGATGACGCTCAACGTGCAACAGGAACAATTCACAATAATCAGGCCCGGGCACTCACTTGCAAACATTCGATTATCGCGTCAGCCGACAACTAAGGTGCTCATCGTGCTTTTCAAGGGATGAGCAGTTCCAACGGGCGTTTTTCGAGCGAGTACTTACGACTCAGAATATTACCCAGCACCTTTTTCGCCGCCGCCTCGCCATGCACCAAGCGAATCTGCGTCGGCCACTCTTTCATCCCCGTGACGAACTCGACCAGTTCGACCTGATCGGCGTGGGCAGAATAGCCTTTTGCGGTATGGACCCCCGCTTTTATATCAAAGCGCTCGCGATCCAGCTCTACATAGCCACCCGACGGGCCGTGCAACTGAATGGCCTCGCCCGGTGTTCCCTTGCCCTGATAGCCGACAAATACCACGTTATGTCGCGTGTCGCCGAGCATGGCTTTCAGGTAATTGACGATTCTGCCTCCGGCACACATACCGTTACCGGCAATCACGATGGCCGGACGCGCCGTGCTGGCCAGGTAGTTGACCGTGCGCAGGTGCTCCTCATGAGTATCGACGGTAACCAGTTGTTCGAAACCCAACGGCTTTCTGCCGACGCCGAGCCTCAGCCGGGCATCCTCATCCCAATAGTCTTCGAACGACTGATAGACCCTGGTAAAACGACTCGCCAGAGGCGAATCAAGGATGATCGGCAACCTCGACCAGTCTGCGCACGGTACGTCACCGTCATCCAGGTGCTCACTGTTCCCGGCGCAATGATCCAACGGCATCTTGCGTCGCAGTATGTCTTCCAGCTCGTAGAGCAATTCCTGGGTTCGGCCGATGCTGAACGCTGGTATCAGGACGGTCCCGTTATCCTCCAGCGCCTTGTCTATGATGCGCTCCAGCCCTTGCTGACGAATGCTGCGATCTTCGTGAATACGATTGCCATAGGTGCTTTCCAGGACCAGCACATCCGCGCGCTCGGGCGGCTTCGGCGCAGGCAGAAACGGTGTATGGCTTGCCCCCAGGTCACCGGAAAATACCACCCGCACAGAACGCCCTTGTGCAGGGTATTGAAGATCACACTCTATATAGGCCGAACCCAGTATGTGTCCGGCACGCTGCAAGCGGACCCGGCAATGCAGGGATTCGTTGTCGACCAGACTGAACCATTCATTGAATGGCAAAGCGATGATTCTCTTGTTGATGACGTCCAGGTAGCGCGCGACTTGCCCGGGGTCGTGTGCAAATTCGATTTTCAGGAGATCTTCCATGACCAGTGGCAACAGATGGGCACTGGGCTCACTGCACAGTATCGGCCCCTTGTAACCGGATGCCAGCAACTCGGGAATACGCCCGACATGGTCATTGTGTACATGGCTGATCAACAGCGCCCTGATAGCCTCGGGATCGAATCCGAATGAAGCCGTCCCGGACCGTCTGCCGCGCTCCTGCACCGACCCACAGTCAATCAGCAGGCTGCTCGATGCATTCATGTGCAGTTGATGACACGAGCCCGTTACTGTATCGACAGCGCCGTGATGAATGATTTGCGGGTAGGACATGCAGTCACCTTTTCTTGCCAGCCTGCTCTGAATATGCGGAACATCCGGTAGCAGGTCTGAACATTAAGTTTCGGCGCATTCTGCACTTGAACGATTCATTTTCAAGCCTTGACACAAGGCGGTCAGGGCAGCAGTAATCGACGCTGAAAATGAATATAACCCGCACCCCCTTTAAAATGGGTACGCGAATTAAAAAAGCGAATATTCCTACACGGCGAAGTAACTACTCTTCATATAAGCGAAGAATAAACCGACAGAATTATAAGGCTACTTTTTCAAAAAAAATCGTTTGAAGACACAACGAAGCGCGCCAACTCAGCGGCAGCGCATGTTGCTTCATGAACAAAAGGGAGTGAAAGACGCGCGCTATCGTGTCGCCAGATCGATCTCCGACGACGAATATCATCAACGCTGCTCAGACAGAGCGAGGGGAAGGTGTGCGCTTTTTACGAAGGCTGGCTAGCCACGCCAGTACCGGGCCGATGACCATGCCCACGAGCAAGGCAAGGACAACAGGCAATGCCAGAGGAAGCTGAGGCGCCGACCAACCGAAAAACGTCACGGCGACAGACTGCCGATTCTCAAGCACAAACACGGTGGTTGCCAAAACAACGAGCAACACGGCGACGATCAAAATGACTCGTTTGAAGATACGCATCTGGTGATCCTGTGGTGAATGGCTTTAAAAGCCCTCTTCTTCATCCTCGTTGACCCGGTCCCGCAGCTCTTTGCCCGGCTTGAAATGCGGGACAAACTTGCCATCGAGACTGACCGACTGACCGGTCTTCGGGTTGCGCCCTACCCGCGGTGCGCGGTAATGCAGCGAGAAGCTGCCAAAGCCCCGAATCTCGATTCGGTCTCCGGTTGCCAGGCACTGGGACATTTGTTCAAGCATGGTCTTGATGGCCAGCTCGACATCCTTGGATGAGAGCAGCCCTTGATGGGTGACAATTCGTTCGATCAACTCCGACTTCGTCATATTTTTCCCTTCTTTTTCAAGCAGCTAGATCAGCGCTTGGAAGGTTTTAGCATGACCGGATGAATTTGAACAGCCCATCTATTGACTTATGTTCAACACCGTCTAACCAGGCATGAACAGATTACAGCGACATGACAGGAGAGCGGTACCGGAAGGGAGCTGGAGCAATAGACGAATAAGACGGCCTGAGAGGCCACTGGAGGCGTTTAATGACTCGGACTGTGCGTGAGAGCAAGCCAGAAGCATCCGAATCCGTAGGGCCTGAACGGCATAAACAAAAAAGGACGACCGAAGTCGCCCTTTTTTTGGTCAAGCAGAACTTAGTTCTGTTTTTCCATTTGCGCGCGCAGCAGGTCACCAATAGTGGTAGGACCAGTGCTTTCAGCGACTTCAGGCTTGCTACGCAGGCTCTGGATCGCTTCTTTCTCGTCTTCAACGTCTTTCGACTTGATGGACAAGCTGATTACGCGGCTCTTGCGGTCAACGCTGATGATCTTGGCTTCGATCTCTTCGCCTTCCTTCAGAACGTTACGCGCGTCTTCAACGCGGTCACGGCTGATTTCGGAAGCCTTGAGGGTCGCTTCGATGTCGTCGGCCAGAGTGATGATGGCGCCTTTGGCGTCAACTTCTTTAACGATACCGCGAACGATGGCGCCCTTGTCATTGACAGTGACGTACTCGGAGAACGGATCGCTTTCCAGCTGCTTGATACCCAGCGAGATACGCTCACGCTCAGGATCAACCGACAGGATCACAGTGTCGAGCTCGTCGCCCTTCTTGAAGCGACGTACGGCTTCTTCGCCCACTTCGTTCCAGGAGATGTCGGACAGGTGAACCAGACCGTCGATGCCGCCGTCCAGACCAATGAAGATACCGAAATCGGTGATCGACTTGATGGTGCCGGAGATTTTATCGCCCTTGTTGAACTGGCCAGAGAAATCTTCCCATGGGTTGGATTTGCACTGTTTGATGCCGAGGGAGATACGACGACGCTCTTCGTCGATGTCCAGAACCATGACTTCCACTTCGTCGCCAACCTGAACGACTTTCGAAGGGTGGATGTTCTTGTTGGTCCAGTCCATTTCGGAAACGTGTACCAGGCCTTCCACGCCTTCTTCCAGCTCTGCGAAGCAGCCGTAGTCGGTCAGGTTGGTCACACGCGCGGTAACGCGGGTGCTTTCCGGGTAGCGAGCCTTGATAGCAACCCATGGGTCTTCACCCAGTTGCTTCAGACCCAGGGAAACACGATTGCGCTCACGATCGTACTTCAGGACCTTGACATCGATCTCGTCGCCAACGTTGACGATTTCCGATGGATGCTTGATACGCTTCCAGGCCATGTCGGTGATGTGCAGCAGGCCATCGACGCCACCCAGATCGACGAATGCGCCGTAATCGGTGAGGTTCTTGACGATACCCTTGACTTGCTGACCTTCCTGCAGGGACTCGAGCAGAGCTTCGCGCTCGGCACTGTTCTCGGCTTCCAGGACACTGCGACGGGAAACGACAACGTTGTTGCGCTTCTGGTCCAGCTTGATGACCTTGAACTCGAGCTCTTTGCCTTCCAGGTGAGTCGTGTCACGCACAGGGCGGACGTCAACCAGAGAACCAGGCAGGAACGCACGGATGCCGTTAACGTCGACAGTGAAGCCGCCTTTAACCTTACCGTTGATAACGCCCTTGACCACTTCTTCAGCTGCGAAAGCCGCTTCCAGAACGATCCAGCACTCGGCACGCTTGGCTTTTTCGCGGGACAGCTTGGTTTCGCCAAAGCCATCTTCGACCGCGTCCAGCGCAACGTGAACTTCATCACCGATCTTGATGGTCAGCTCGCCAGCGTCGTTGTGGAACTGTTCCAGCGGGATGAGGCCTTCAGATTTCAGACCGGCGTGAACCGTAACCCAACCTGCCTGGTAGTCGATATCAACGATAATCGCGGTGATGATCGAACCGGCCTGAAGGTTGAGGGTCTTTAGGCTTTCTTCAAAAAGTTCTGCAAAGCTTTCGCTCATTTTAATTCCTGTTGATCAAGGGCGAAGGATACGCCCATCTGCCACGCTCCAGACAACGTGGGTTTCGTTCAAGTAAAAGAAAGCCTGCGGGACTATGACTGGTCTCCCACACGCCTCTTCGTCATCCGGCAATACCGCGAAGCGCGATTTCACTCAGAATGCGTTCCAGCACCTGTTCGATGGACAATTCAGTGGAATCCAGCTGTATGGCGTCGTGCGCCGGCTTCAACGGTGCTACCGCTCGCTGGGTGTCACGCTCGTCGCGTACACATATCTCATCTAGCAGACTCGACAGACTAACATCATCGCCCTTGGCCTTCAACTGCAAGTAACGTCGACGCGCACGCTCCTCGGCACTGGCGGTGAGGAATATCTTCAGCGGTGCATCCGGGAAGACCACGGTGCCCATGTCTCGACCGTCCGCGACCAGGCCCGGCTCTTCCTGAAACGCGCGCTGGCGCAACAGCAACGCATCGCGCACCGCCGGCAGCGAGGCCACCTGCGATGCGCCGCTGCCGACCTGTTCGTTGCGAATGGCGTGGGTGACGTCCTCGCCTTCCAGAATGATGCGCTGCCCCTGCCCTGCCGCAGTCGCCTCGAACTGAACATCCAGATGAGCGGCCAGGAGCTTGAGCGCTTCTTCATTGGTCAGGTCGACACCGTGATTGCGCGCCGCGAAAGCCAGCAGGCGATACAACGCGCCGGAGTCAAGCAGGCACCAGCCGAGCTTTCTGGCCAGCAACCCGGCGACCGTGCCCTTTCCGGAACCGCTGGGTCCGTCGATGGTAATAACAGGAGCTTTGATTTTCACTTTTTGTCCTCTTGCGCTACACGCATGCCAACTTGAGCGCACAGCGCCAGAAAATGGGGAAACAATGCGGCGGCATCCGCGCACGCCTGAATACGGATGGGCGCCGAAGCCCTCAACGATGCAACGCGAAACGCCATGACGATACGCTGATCACCGCGAGCATCAACCTCGCCGCCACCCGGCACACCGCCTTCGATAATGATGCCATCCAGCACGGATTCGACCTCGATGCCGACAGCCAGCAAACCGTCAGCCATCAGCCTGACGCACTCTGCCTCATCGGCTTGCAGGGCCTGCGCGCCGCGCAGAATGGTACGCCCTTCTGCGCAGGCTGCGGCAACAAGAAGCACCGGAAATGCATTCAGCGCCAGAGGCACCAGCGCTTCGGGGATGTCAGCGCCTTTGAGCCGGGCCGAGCGAACGTGCAGGTCAGCGACCGTTTCATCCGCCAGCTTGCGGACGTTCTGCAGCACGATATCGCCGCCCATCAGGCGCAAGATATCGATCGCCCCCTCGCACGAGGAACTGACGGAAACGTCCTCTAGCAGCAGGTCACAGCCTTCACTGATCGACGTCGCGACCATGAACAGCACCGCCGACGTCACATCCACCGGCCCTTTGATGCGATGACTGACACCCTCCGCAGCCCCGCCGTGAATCGCACGAGGCTCGCCAGCTGAGCTATCGACACGGGCACGGCTGGCGAGGATTCTGCCAAAGTGCTCTCTCGCTGCGCGCGCGCGGGTAAATACGTCCATCAACTGCGCGCCGTCACCGGCATCCACTGCGTCGCGCAAGGCGTCGAGATCGGTGCGAAAGCTGTCCAGAGTGCGCAGTACAGCATCACGGTTGGCCATGAAAATGTCATGCCACATGGTCGGATCGCTGCCTGCGATGCGCGTGAAATCACGAAACCCGCCTGCGGCATACCTGAATATGTCCAGGTTTTCGTTGCGCTTGGCCAGCGAATCGACCAGACCGAATGCCAACAGGTGCGGCAGATGGCTGGTGGCAGCCAGCACCTCATCGTGGCGCTCGACCTGCATGCGCTCTACGTCAGCCCCCAGGGCAGACCACAACTGGTCGACAATCGCCACCGCATGAGGATCGGTTTCAGCCAGCGGCGTGAGAATGACCTTATGGCGACGAAACAGCGCCGCATTGGACGCCTCGACGCCGCTCTGCTCGGAACCGGCAATCGGATGGCCGGGCACGAAGCGCGACGGCATGTGCCCGAACGCCTGACGTGCAGCCCTCACCACATTGCCTTTGGCGCTGCCGACATCGGTCAGGATTGCCTGACCCAGATCGATAGGCGCCAGCAGCGCAAGCAGCTTCTCCATGGCCAGTATCGGCACTGCCAGCTGAATCACGTCCGCACCACGGCAAGCGGTGGCAAGGTCAGCCTCACAACGGTCCACGACCCCCAGCTCGACCGCCAGCTGTCGCGACTGTGGATCAAGATCGACACCGACCACCTCGCGACATAGCCCGCTTTCGCGTACGCCCTTGGCAAAGGAACCGCCAATCAGCCCAAGCCCGACGACCACCAGTCGACCGATCACCGGCCGTACTGAATGTTCTGCAATCACATCAACCACGCGAACATACCTGACAGCCCGGCAAGGTAAAAAACAAATGCATCATGGAGCGCGCCCTCAGAGAACCGCCTTCGGGTAGGAACCCAACACCTTCAAGGCCACCGCCTCACTGCTGATTTGCTCCAGCACGGCCTTGACCAGCGGATCCTTGTGATGCCCGACGAAGTCGATGAAGAACACGTAGGTCCACTTGCCACTGCGCGAAGGACGGGTCTCGATCCGTGTCAGGTCCAGGCCATTCTCGTGGAACGGCACCAGCAGCTCGTGCAGCGCGCCCGGCTTGTTGCTCATCGACACAATGATCGAGGTCTTGTCATCCCCGGTCGGCGGGACTTCCTGATTGCCGATAATGAGAAAGCGCGTGGAATTGTCCGGACGATCTTCGATCTTTTCCGCCAGCCGGGTCAGGCCATACAGACCTGCCGCCATATCGCCGGCGATGGCCGCCGAGTTCCACTCGCCCTTGACCCGTTTGGCAGCCTCGGCGTTGCTGGCAACGGCGACGCGCTCGACATTCGGGTAATGGGCATCCAGCCATTTACGGCACTGGGCCAGTGACTGAGCATGGGAATAGATGCGCGTGATGCTTTCGGTCTTGGTGCTTTCGCCCACCAGCAGATGGTGGTGAATGCGCAGTTCGACTTCGCCGCAGATCACCATGTCGTGCTCAAGAAAGCTGTCGAGGGTGTGATTGACCGCGCCCTCGGTGGAGTTTTCCACCGGAACCACGCCGAAATTCACGGCACCGGCGACCACTTCGCGAAACACTTCGTCAATTGCGGCCATCGGCAGACTGATGACTGCGTGCCCGAAATGCTTCATCGCGGCGGCCTGGGTGAACGTCCCCTCAGGGCCAAGATAGGCGACCTTGAGCGGCTGTTCCAGCGCCAGGCAGGAAGACATGATTTCGCGGAACAGACGCGCCATTTCTTCGTTGCTCAACGGTCCGCGATTGCGTTCCATGACTCGCCTGAGCACCGCAGCTTCTCGCTCCGGACGATAGAATACAGGCACCTCGCCTTCAGCCAGCGAGGACATCTTGACCCTGGCCACTTCCTGGGCACAGCGGGCACGCTCGCTGATCAGTTCCAGAACCTTCTCATCGAGGCTGTCGATACGGACGCGAAGCGCCTTGAGTTCTTGCTCGGACATCAGCCGTGCTCCTTCTCGAAGTCTTTCATGTAGGCCACCAGCGCATTGATGGCGTTGATATCGATCGCGTTGTAGATGGATGCACGCATGCCGCCTACCGAACGATGGCCCTTGAGGTTGAGCAGGCCGTTTGCATCGGCACCGGCCAGGAACGACTTGTCGAGACGATCGTCAGCCAGACGGAACGGGACGTTCATCCACGAACGATCAGGCTTGTTGATCGGGTTGCTGTACAGCTCGCTGGCGTCGATGAAGTCATACAGCGTGCGCTGCTTGATTTCGTTGCGCTTGCCGATCGCTTCGACACCGCCCTGCTCTTTCAGCCATTCGAAGACCAGCCCGGACAGATACCAGGCCAGGGTCGGCGGCGTGTTGTACATCGAACCATTGTCGGCCGCGACCTTGTAGTCGAGCATGGTCGGGCACAGCGAGCGAGCGCGGCCCAGCAGGTCTTCGCGAATGATCACCACCACGATACCGCTGGGGCCGATGTTCTTCTGGGCGCCGGCGTAAATCATGCCGAAACGCGAGATATCCAGCGGACGCGAGAGGATGTCCGAAGACATGTCGGCCACCAGGGGCACGTCGCCGGTTTCCGGAATCCAGTTGAATTCCAGGCCGCCAATGGTTTCGTTCGGCGCGTAGTGGACGTAGGCAGCGTCCTTGGACAGCTTCCACTCGTTCTGGCCGGGAATGGCGAAGTAATCGTAGGCCTTGGCGCTGGCCGCGACGTTGATTGCGCCGTAGCGCGAAGCCTCGTCGATAGCCTTCTGCGACCAGATGCCGGTGTCGATGTAATCGGCCTTGCCATTTTCAGGCAGCAGGTTCAGCGCAATCTGGGCGAACTGCTGGCTGGCACCGCCTTGCAGGAACAACACTTTGTAATTCGAAGGAATGGACAGCAGATCACGCAGATCCTGCTCGGCCTTGGTGGCAATGGAGACGAACTCATCACTGCGGTGGCTCATTTCCATGACGGAAAGGCCTTTGCCATGCCAGTCGAGGAGTTCCGCCTGGGCACGCAGCAGAACAGCTTCAGGAAGCGCAGCAGGACCTGCGCAGAAGTTAAAGGCTCGCTTGCTCATATCCACTCTCGTCAAATACGTTGGGTCTGTACGCGCTTGTTTCTGGTTACTTGCCACGAGCAGACAGACGCCGCAGCGACTGGCAGCTCCTTGCGGGAATCTTGATCCGGCCGCCGGGCTGGCCGAATGCCGCAAGGGCTGGACTTGCCTGGAATGCAGATGCATGCACAGACGAGCCAGCCCTTACCTGATTTACGTTAGCGCTTAGTTCTGTGGTTCGTCTTCGTCTGACGCAGCATCCGCCTGCAGGTCTTCACCGGCATCGTCCACTTCAGCGGCATCGACGATCACGCCGTCGACAAGCTCACCCTCAAGCTCTTCGCCTTCGACTTCCGACGGCTCCTGAACACGCTCCAGACCAACCAGCTTCTCGTCGCTGGCCAGCTTGATCAGGGTAACGCCCTGGGTGTTACGACCCAGACTGGACACTTCACCAACGCGGGTACGAACCAGCGTGCCCTGGTCGGAAATCAGCATGATTTCTTCGCCATCAAGCACCTGAACCGCGCCGACCAGACGGCCGTTACGCTCGTTGCTGACCATGGCGATAACACCCTGACCACCACGCTTGTACTCGGGGAACTCGGAAATCGCCGTACGCTTGCCGTAGCCGCGCTCGGAAGCGGTCAGAATCTGGCTGCCTTCTTCCGGGATCAGCATCGAAATCAGCTTTTGCCCTTCTGGCAGACGCATACCACGAACACCGCGAGCGGTACGGCCCATGGCGCGTACGTCGGATTCCTTGAAGCGGGTCACCTTGCCACCGTCGGAGAACAGCATGATTTCCTGCTCGCCATCGGTAATGGCTGCAGAGATCAGGATGTCGCCCTCGTCCAGTTCAAGGGCGATGAGGCCCGAGCTGCGCTGACGGCTGAATGCAACCAGCGGGGTCTTCTTGACGGTACCGTTGGCGGTGGACATGAAGATGAACGGCGCCTTCTTCTTGTCTGCAGCCTTGATACGGGCCTTGCGCTCTTCTTCGGTCTCGCTGCTGTTTTCCGCGTCGTCCAGCTCGCCTTCCAGGGCCTCGCCTTCTTCATCGGCACGCTTGCGCATGGCTTCGAGGTCGACCGGCAGCATGGTGGTGATGTATTCGCCGTCGCTCAACGGCAACAGGTTGACCAGCGGACGACCACGAGCAGCGCGGGACGCTTCCGGAATCTCGTAGGTCTTGAGCCAGTAGACCTTGCCCTTGCTGGAGAACATCAGCAGCGTGGTGTGGCTGTTGGCGACCAGCAGGTGAGCGATGTAGTCCTCATCCTTGATGCCGGTGGCCGACTTGCCCTTGCCGCCGCGGCGCTGAGCCTGATAGACCGCCAATGGCTGAGTCTTGGCATAACCGCCGTGGGAAATGGTGACCACACGCTCTTCTTCGGTGATCAGGTCACCCAGCGTCAGGTCCAGGCGCGCATCGAGAATTTCGGTGCGACGGGCATCGCCGTATTCGGAGCGGATCAGTTCCAGTTCTTCGCGGATCACTTCCATCAGGCGCGTTGCGCTGTTGAGGATGCGGATCAGCTCGCCGATCTGGTTGAGGATTTCCTGGTACTCGCCCAGCAGCTTCTCGTGCTCCAGACCGGTCAGGCGGTGCAGACGCAATTCCAGAATGGCCTGAGCCTGTTCCGGCGACAGGAAATATTTGCCTTCACGCAGACCGTATTGCGGATCGAGGTTCTCGGGGCGGCACGAATCGGCACCGGCACGCTCGACCATCTCGACCACTGCGCTCGACTCCCAAGGCGTCTTGATCAGCGCTTCCTTGGCTTCGGCAGGTGTCGGAGAGGCCTTGATGAGGGCGATGACCGGGTCGATGTTGGACAGCGCAACAGCCTGACCCTCAAGGATATGGCCACGCTCGCGCGCCTTGCGCAGTTCGAACACGGTACGGCGGGTCACCACTTCGCGGCGATGACGAACGAAGGCTTCCAGCAGGTCCTTGAGGTTCAGGATGCGCGGACGACCGTCGATCAGGGCAACGATGTTGATACCGAAAACGCTTTGCAGCTGGGTCTGGGCATAAAGGTTGTTGAGGATGACCTCAGGCACTTCGCCACGACGTAGCTCGATGACCACGCGCATACCGTCCTTGTCGGACTCGTCGCGCAGCTCGGTGATGCCTTCGAGTTTCTTTTCCTTGACCAGCTCGGCGATCTTCTCGATCAGACGTGCCTTGTTCAGCTGGTAAGGCAACTCGGTGATGACGATCTGCTGGCGACCGCCAACCTTGTCGATGTCTTCGACGATGGAGCGGGCACGCATGTAAATGCGTCCGCGGCCCGTGCGATAGGCTTCGATGATGCCGGCGCGACCGTTGATGATTGCCGCAGTCGGGAAATCCGGGCCGGGGATGTATTGCATCAACTCGTCGACCGTCAACTCGGGGTTGTCGATCAGCGCCAGGCAACCGTCGATGACTTCACCGAGGTTGTGCGGCGGAATGTTGGTCGCCATGCCCACGGCGATACCGCTGGAACCGTTGACCAGCAGATTGGGAATACGGGTCGGCATGACCGCCGGGATCATCTCGGTGCCGTCGTAGTTCGGCACCCAGTCCACGGTTTCCTTGTGCAGGTCGGCCAGCAGCTCGTGCGCCAGCTTGGTCATGCGCACTTCGGTGTATCGCATGGCGGCGGCGTTGTCGCCGTCGACCGAACCGAAGTTGCCCTGACCGTCTACCAGCAGGTAGCGCAGCGAGAATGGCTGAGCCATACGAACGATGGTGTCGTACACGGCGGTGTCGCCGTGCGGGTGATACTTACCGATCACGTCACCAACCACACGGGCGGATTTCTTGTACGGCTTGTTCCAGTCGTTACCCAGCTCGCTCATTGCGAACAACACGCGCCGGTGCACGGGCTTCAAGCCGTCGCGTGCATCGGGCAGTGCGCGACCGACGATTACGCTCATCGCGTAGTCGAGGTAGGACTGCTTCAGCTCGTCTTCGATATTGACCGGGAGGATTTCTTTGGCCAGTTCGCCCATGAGAAGCCTGATTCCTTTTTCTGGTGAAACCTCGCAAACCCATTCGGGGTATACGAAGCTCGCCGCTGCCAGCATGTGCGGGGCAGCGACTTACGACAAATCAACGAGTTATGCCATGAATCTACGCAGCGTGGGCGACCACAATCAGTGTCCCCGATAACCGCCGGATATTACCACAATCGCCGAGGCGCTCACATCCTTTGCAGGCGCTGAAAGCGAGCCGCAGACGCATAACACGCCTGAGAAACGCTTACAGGCCCGTCCAGCCGCATTGCACAACGGCGAAGGGTCGGGCCTGTCAGCCTCAGTGAAGGTGTTTACGGCTCATCAATTGAGCCATGCGCGCGGTATCGGGACGCTCGACAATGCCCTTTTCAGTCACGATGGCGTCGATCAGGTCTGCCGGCGTCACATCGAACACCGGGTTGAAAGCCTCGACCTCGGCGCCGACTCGCTGACCGCCTACTTCAAGCAGTTCGCGACCGTCACGCTCTTCGATGACGATGTCGTCGCCACTGGCCATTTCCATGTCGATGGTCGAACTCGGCGCGACCACCATGAAGCGCACCCCGTGGTGCATGGCGGCAACGGCGAGCTGATAGGTACCGATCTTGTTCGCCACATCACCGTTGGCGGTGATGCGGTCGGCACCGACGATGACCCAGGTGATGCCCTTGGTACGCATCAGGTGCGCCGCGGCGGAATCTGCGTTCAGGGTCACCGGGATGCCCTCGTTGGCCAGCTCCCAGGCGGTCAGACGCGAGCCCTGCAGCCAAGGCCGGGTTTCGTCGGCGTAGACCCGCTCGATCATGCCTTCCAGATGCGCCGCGCGAATCACCCCCAGCGCCGTGCCAAAGCCCCCAGTGGCCAGCGCCCCGGTATTGCAGTGGGTGAGCACCGTCTGCAGATTGCCCTGGTGCTTGCGGATCAGGTCGGCGCCCAGCTGCGCCATGGTCAGATTGGCCTCGCGGTCGCTCAGGTGAATCGCCACGGCTTCGGCCTCGAGGGCTGCCAGTGGGTCATCGCCATCCTTGACGCGCATCAGCCGATCACGCATCCGGTTCAGCGCCCAGAACAGGTTCACTGCGGTCGGGCGCGAATCGGCCAGCAACTGCATGTCCTCTTCCAGCGCCGGATACCAGTCTGCACCCTGCGCGATACGCGCACGTGCGGCCAGCACAGCACCATAAGCGGCACTGATGCCGATAGCTGGCGCCCCGCGCACGACCATCGTGCGAATCGCTTCGGCGACTCCCTCGGCGGTGGTATAGCGGTGCCAGACTTCCTCGAACGGCAGTACCCGCTGGTCCAGCAGGTACAGAGCGTCGTCCCGCCAATCGATGGCCTTAACTTTCTCCGCAGCCAACAGTCGATCGCGCATCGCCAACTCCATCTTGAACATCCGAAACCCAGCATCAAAAGCCGCTGATTATAGCGAGCCGCCTGCGAAGACGCTCGGGTATACTTCGTCATCAACGTAATAAACGATGGAAACCTTCTCATGCCGAACGCTACAGCACCGCTCGACCTTTTGCTCCTGCCCGCCTGGCTGGTGCCGGTCGAGCCCGCAGGCGTCGTGCTCAAGGACCACGGCATCGGCATTCGCGATGGCTGTATCGTCTATATCGGTCCACGTGCCGAAGCGCTGCGGCAGAACGCCGTGCAGGTGCAGGAACTGCCCGGCATGCTGCTCAGCCCCGGCCTGATCAACGCCCACGGCCATGCGGCGATGACCCTGTTTCGCGGGCTGGCCGACGATCTGCCGCTGATGACCTGGCTGCAGGACCACATCTGGCCTGCCGAAGGCAAGTGGGTCGATGAAGACTTCGTGCGTGACGGCACCGATCTGGCCATCGCCGAGCAGCTCAAGGGCGGCATCACGTGTTTTTCCGACATGTATTTCTACCCCAAGGTGGCCGCCGAACGCGTCCATGCCAGCGGCATGCGCGCGCAGATCACCGTCCCGGTGCTGGATTTTCCGATTCCAGGTGCCCACACCACGGCTGAAGCCCTGCACAACGGCATCGAACTGTTCAACGACCTCGTTCACCATCCTCGCATCAAGATCGCCTTCGGCCCGCATGCGCCCTATACCGTGAGCGATGAGAACCTGGAGAAGGTCCGGGTGATCGCCGACGAGCTGGACGCCACGATCCAGATGCACGTGCACGAGACCGCATTTGAAGTCGAGCAGGCTGTCGAGCAGCGCCAGGAGCGCCCCCTCGCCCGCCTCAACCGGCTGGGCATGCTCGGGCCGCGCTTCCAGGCCGTGCACATGACGCAGATCAGCGACGACGATCTGGCCCTGCTGGTGGAAAGCAACACCAACGTCATTCATTGCCCGGAATCCAATCTCAAACTGGCCAGCGGTTTCTGCCCGGTCGAACGACTGTGGCAGGCGGGTGTGAACGTTGCGGTAGGCACCGACGGTGCCGCCAGCAACAATGACCTGGACCTGCTCGGCGAAACCCGCACCGCCGCCTTGCTGGCCAAGGCTGTCGCCGGCTCGGCCACGGCGCTGGATGCACACCGCGCGCTGCGCATGGCAACGCTCAATGGCGCTCGCGCCCTGGGTATTCAGGCCGAAACCGGCTCGCTGGAGATCGGCAAGGCGGCGGACATGGTCGCTTTCGACCTGTCGGGCTTGGCCCAGCAACCGATTTACGACCCGGTGTCGCAGCTTATATATGCCACTGGCCGCGATTGCGTGAGTCATGTCTGGGTGGCCGGCAAGCAATTGCTCGACGCTCGCCGGCTGACCCGCATGGATGAGCCCGCACTGCGCGACACCGCGATTGCGTGGGGCCAGCGTATTTCCGGTAAAGCCGAATAATTCGATTCGGACCGAACACATGTCAGTCAGGCTTATCTATAAGCCTGACTGACGAAAAAGAATTTTGAGTTCAAGAGGGACACCCATGAGCAACGTCGACCGCGCAGAAATCGCCAAATTCGAGGCCCTGGCCCATCGCTGGTGGGACCGCGAAAGCGAATTCAAGCCGCTGCATGACATCAACCCGCTGCGCGTCAACTGGATCGACGAGCGCGTCGGTCTGGCGGGCAAGAAAGTGCTGGACGTCGGTTGCGGCGGCGGCATCCTCAGCGAGGCGATGGCCCTGCGCGGCGCAACGGTGACCGGCATCGACATGGGCGAAGCGCCGCTGGCAGTCGCACAGCTGCACCAGCTCGAATCGGGTGTCAGCGTCGAGTACCGGCAGATCACTGCCGAGGACATGGCCGAAGAAATGCCCGAGCAGTACGATGTGGTGACTTGCCTGGAAATGCTCGAGCACGTGCCGGACCCATCCTCGGTGATCCGCGCCTGCTACCGCATGGTCAAGCCTGGCGGTCAGGTATTCTTCTCGACCATCAACCGTAATCCGAAAGCCTATCTGTTCGCTGTGGTCGGCGCCGAATACATCCTCAACCTGCTGCCGCGCGGCACCCACGACTTCAAGAAATTCATCCGCCCTTCCGAGCTGGGCGCCTGGAGCCGTGACGCCGGCCTGCAGGTCAAGGACGTCATCGGCCTGACCTACAACCCGCTGACCAAGCATTACAAGTTGACCTCCGATGTCGGCGTCAACTACATGATCCAGACCCTTCGGGAGGCATGACAGATGCGCCTGAGAGCGGTTTTATTCGACATGGACGGCACTCTGCTCGACACCGCACCGGACTTCATCGCCATTGCCCAGGCGATGCTTGCCGATCGCAACCTGCCGGCGGTGCCGGACAAACTGATCCGCGACGAAGTTTCCGGCGGCGCCAGAGCCATGGTCGCGGCCACCTTTGCGATCTCCCCCGGAGATCCACAATTCGAGGCGTTGCGTCTGGAGTTTCTGGAACGCTATCAGCGTGACTGCGCTGTCCATAGCAAACTGTTCGACGGCATGGACGAATTGCTCGCCGACATCGAGAAGGCCGGCCTGATCTGGGGGGTGGTGACCAACAAGCCGGTGCGCTTCGCTCAGCCCATCATGGAGCGGCTCGGCCTGGCGGAACGCTCGGCGCTGCTGATCTGCCCTGATCACGTCACACACAGCAAGCCACACCCGGAACCGATGATCCTGGCCTGCCGGATGCTCGACCTGGACCCGGCCAGCGTTCTGTTCGTAGGCGACGATCTGCGCGACATCGAGTCCGGGCGCGACGCCGGCACAAAAACCGCCGCCGTGCGCTACGGCTACATCCATCCCGACGACAATCCCGATCACTGGGGTGCCGACGTGGTGGTCGATCATCCGCTGGAATTGCGCAAGGTGCTGGATAACGCACTGTGCAGCTGCTAAACGAGGCTTTACATGTTTGATTACTCCGCGCACCCGGAACTGCTCAAGGGCCGGATCATTCTGGTCACCGGTGCCGCTCGCGGCATCGGTGCCGCAGCCGCCAAAGCCTACGCAGCACATGGCGCCACCGTCTTGCTGCTGGGCAGGACCGACGCCAGCCTGGCTCAGGTTCATGACGAGATAAAGGCAGCAGGTCAGTTGCCGCCACTGGTCATACCCTTCGATCTGCAAAGCGCCGACCCGGCGCAGTACCACGCGCTGGCGGCCATGATCGAGCGCACAGTCGGCCGTCTAGACGGGCTGCTGCATAACGCCTCGATCATCGGCCCGCGTACCTCGGTGGAACACCTGCCCGGCGAAGACTTCATGCAGGTCATGCACGTCAACGTCAACGCCACCTTCATGCTCACCCAGGCACTGCTGCCGCTGCTTCAGCGTTCGGCGGATGCGTCGATAGCCTTCACCTCCAGCAGCGTAGGTCGCAAGGGGCGCGCACAATGGGGCGCTTACGGCGTGTCGAAGTTTGCCACCGAAGGCCTGATGCAAACCCTCGCTGACGAGCTGGAGGGCGTCAGCACGGTCCGCGCCAACAGCATCAACCCTGGCGCAACCCGCACAGGCATGCGCGCGCAGGCCTATCCGGATGAAAATCCGCAGGACAATCCGGCGCCTGAAGAGATCATGCCGGTCTATCTGTACCTGATGGGGCCGGACAGCAAAGGCATCAATGGGCAGGCATTGAATGCCCAGTGACAGGGACAGGCTGCTGTGACGAAAAACCGTCACAACGGCCGTTCAAAACGGCTTTTTAAGTCAAGGAATTGCCGATTTTTCGCCACTGTCAGAGAGATGGCGTCAGCTAAACCACTGATTTTAATAAGTCTGGCCAAAAATGAACCGAATGGCACCACGTCCCCTCTAACCCAGCCAAGCCAGCAATATGTGCTGAGGAGCGAAGAGATGAATTTTCCTACCCAGACCCATGCAATCGACTTCGATACGGCTGAACTGCAACGCCTCGGGTTTAGAAATCGACCTGACGCCGTGCTTCCACCCCCGTCACTGCCCGAGCTGATCTACCAGCTTGGGCGACAATTGCAGACCAGTCTGGAAGCCGAGCGGATACTGACCCTGTTTTTTCAGGGTGTACAACGCTTCCTGCCATTGAGCGGTCTGATGTATCGACATATCGAAAGCGACTTGCAGCTGCGTCTGGGCGAGATGTCATCCGACAGCGCCAGTTTTCACCTGCGTCATGAAGGCAAATGCATCGGCGAACTGGAGTTTCAAGGCGCCAGGCCATTCGACACGCGGCAATTGAGCGACCTTGAATCGCTGCTGGTCTGCCTGGTGTACCCGCTGCTGAATGCGCTGCTGTACCGCATTGCCACGCAAACTGCCCTGCGTGATCCGCTGACCAGCACTGGCAACCGCATCGCCATGGATCAGGGCCTGGCCCGAGAAATCGAAATTTCACGGCGCCACAAGCAACCGCTGTCACTGCTGATGCTGGATATCGACCACTTCAAGAAAGTGAATGATGAATACGGTCATCATACCGGCGACGATGTGCTGAAAACCGTTGCGCAGAGCCTGAAGGCGCAACTGCGCAATATTGATCGGGTGTTCCGCTATGGCGGTGAAGAGTTCGTGGTGATTCTGTCCAACACCGGCGCCGACTCTGCCGAACTGATTGGTCAGCGTCTGTGCCAGGCGGTGCGCAATCTCGAGTTTCGCGAACTCAGCCCGGCGTTGACCATGACCGTGAGCCTGGGTTGCTCGACACTGCTGCCGACGGAAACAGCCGACAGCCTGCTGCGCCGTGCCGATAATGCGCTGTACGTCGCCAAACGCGAAGGCCGTAACCGTATCGCCATGGCCAGCTAGCCCTCTCTCCCGCCTTTTCGCCCGCCCCTACGCCTCCAGCGCGGCAACACGTCCTCGCGGCTTGACCCTGTCCAGTTGCATGCAACGCTCAAGAAACAGGTACATGTAGTCGTAGCTTTTGGTAACGGCCTGACGCAGCTCGGTCTGCAATTGCACACTCGGCTTGTTGCCCACCAATGTACAAATGATCTCGAGCGCCTCCCAAGGGTGAGCGTCGTCGTATTGCGCATGCATCTTGAGCCACTTCATGGCCTTCTTGCGGGTCTCTTCAGGAAACGCTTCAGCATACGCACCAGTGGAACAGACCACGGCCGACCATTCGCCCGTCGCCCCTTCAATAGCGTAGTTGGTAGCCGCCATCGCCACGGCCAGCGAATCCGACGAGCTGGTCTGCCAGCACCAGTGGCTCAGCGCGTGCAACTCGGGCGCTACCCGCTGATCGTGCAAGTCCTCAAGCGTCACATCATGCGCCGCACACCAGTTGACCCAGTAGTCGGCATGATTGAGTTCGACGCGAATATTGCGCATCAGCCAGCGGCGCGCCATGTCTTCACCCGGGTGACGACCGAAACGGGTCTTGGTGAGGTTCTTGGCCATGTACACCGCGAATTGTTCGACGACTGGCCATCCGCCGATCAGGTAGTGGCGCATGATCTGCGGACTCAGCGTCGCGTCACGCATCTGCTGGTACAACTCGTGCTCGACCACCCGTGCTTTTGCAGCGCTGCAATCCTTGATCAACTGCTGCGCCCAGGCCGGATAACTGCTGGCTTCCATGAGCGGACCGGTTCTATCGAAAGCATCGATCACTGGGGTATCTCCTTATGAGGGTTTCAACTGATTAACGTAGCGTTCCTGGCGCGCCGAACATCAGGGGGTCAGGCCGTACGGGCTGAATATAAAGACTCTCGCAAGTGAACAATTCAGGGCGGGAAATCAGATAGCCTTGTGCAAAATCCACGCCCATTTCCTGCAACGCAGATTCGATCTGCGGCGTTTCAACGTATTCAGCAATAGTGCGCTTGCCCATGACATGACCGATATTATTGATCACCTCGACCATAGCCTTGTTGATCGGGTTGTCGAGCATGTCCTTTACAAAACTGCCATCGATCTTCAGGAAATCCACCGGCAAGTGCTTGAGATAGGCAAAAGACGACATACCCGAGCAGAAATCATCAAGGGAAAACTGACACCCCAATGCCTTCAACTCGTTAATGAATCTGATCGCACTTTGCAGGTCGGCAATCGCACTGGTCTCGGTGATCTCGAAGCAGATCATCCCGGGCGATACGTCAAACGTCTTGAACTGCTGTTTCAGGTATTCGAGGAACGTATCATCCCCGATACTCGATCCAGACAAATTTATAGCACATAGTGCCTGCGGCACCTGATGCCGATCATCACTCTGGCACTGGGCAATGACTTTGAACACATTGTGCACCACCCAGCGATCGAGGGTGGTCATGAGGCCGTAGCGTTCGGCGGCCGGAATGAAATTGTCCGGTACGACCATTCGTCCAGACTCGTCGCGCAGGCGCAAGAGGATCTCAATGTGTCGTACTTCGCCCACTTCGCCCTTTATTGAGGCGATTTCCTGCGCATAAAGGCAAAAGCGATTCTCGTCCATTGCCATGTGCAGCCGCTGTATCCAGGCCATCTCGCCGAAACGCATCGACAGCGTCAGGTCATCCACACTGTAGGCCTGGACTCGGTTGCGACCTCTTTCCTTGGCCATATAACAGGCCATGTCTGCAGCAGACAATGATCCTTCCAGAGACGCAGGTGTATCGCCGAGGTGTACCAAGCCAATACTGACGGTAGTCATGAATGGCCGACCTTTCCACATGAAATGCAGACGCTGCACCACTTCGCGCAACGCCTCGGCCATATCGAGCGCCGTTTCGGCAGGACAATCGACCAGCAACACACCGAACTCGTCGCCTCCCAGCCGGGCCAGCGTATCCCCGTCACGCAAGCCCTGCGGCAAGGCCCGGCACAGCTGGCGCAGCAGTTCATCACCCGCCGCATGACCACCGGTATCATTGACCAGCTTGAACTGGTCCAGATCGAGAAACATCAGGCAATGGCTCCGGCCCTGACCGCAGTCTTCGTCGAGCACTCGCTGCAAACGGCGTTCGAACTCGCTGCGGTTGACCAGGCCGGTCAGAGGATCATGGGCAGCCTGCCACGACAGATCGGCGATGTACTGCTGCTCCTGGGTCATGTCATGCAGCACCAGCACCGCGCCACTGATCACGCCTTCGGTGTAGATCGGCGTGCCGACCAGCGCGACCGACACCGTGCTGCCATCAAGGCGCTGGATCAGCTTGCTGTTGGCGCTGCCACCCTTGAGCTTGCCGGTGATGATCTGCTCGACCAGCGTTGACTGGTCCTTCTGATCGTTTTCATCCAGCAGATTGAACAGCGCAGCCAGCGGAAGCCCGCTGGCCTGAGTGCCTTTCCAGTGGGTGAGGCCCTCGGCGGCCGGGTTCATGTAGACGATGGCGCCGGCCACATCGATGGTGATCACCCCGTCGCCGATGGACTCCAGCGTGATCTGCGCCCGCTCCTTCTCCAGTTGCAGGGCGTCGGCAAACACGCGGCGCTGGACGATCAGACGGCGCACCCGCAGCAGTGCCAGAAGAATCAATACCACGGCGGTGATCAGATTGACCGCTATCAACAGGTTGAGGATCAGCCTTGAGCCTTCGCCCAGCGCATCACTGAACGCACGCGCAGCAGGCGTGACGCCCTCATTGATGACATTGATCTGCTCGCGCCATTGATCGACCTCGGCGGCGCTCACAGCACCCTGACCGACCCGGTCGTGGATGTGCCGGGCAAGTTCGTCGAGCTGCATGAGGTAGCCATCACCCACTTCCCAGAAATGAATGGCCTGTTTCATGAAACTGAAGTTGTGGAAGTTCAGGTACATCCAGATGATGCCATTCACATCATCCGGGTGATTGCCGCCCTGAATGATTCCGCCTCTGGCATCCGCCAGGGACGGGATGGGCTGATCGAGCGCCTTGCGCAGCGCATGGCCGCCCTGAGGTACGGAAAAGGCTTTTTGATACTTGAGGTAGTCACGCTCATCATGCCGGTTGGCGTACAGGCTCAGGTAGTGGATAGCGTCCTTCTGCCCCTTGGACCAGAGACTCTCCCCCGCCACATAGCTGCGCACGGCAGACATGGTGTAGAGACTGACGCATCCCAGCAACGCCTGAAACAGCGCGACGGCAATGAAAGGCCATACGATGCCCAACAGACGGGGCTTGGAGAAGGTCCATGGTTGCTTCATGGGTTTCACGTCACCACATGCCTGAATAAACGTCTAGCGCAGAGACTAGGCTAAATTCGCCCATGATGGCAGGTGAATCTCCCGCAATCGAGCCAACCTGTGCGCTGATCAAGGCTTGGCACATCAGATTTGTTGTAAATGTCCGTACAGTTTTGCGTACAGACCTCCATCGGCAATCAACTGCTGATGGTCACCGTCCTCCGCAATACGCCCGCCATCAAATACCAGTACCCGGTCAGCCTGCTTCACGGCCGACAGGCGGTGGGCAATGATCAACGTCGTGCGGCTGCGCAGAAAACGTGCGAGTGCCTGATGCAGGTTGTACTCGGTGGCAGCGTCCAGCGCCGAGGTGGCCTCATCGAGGATCACCACCTTGGGGTCGGACAGGACCATGCGCGCGATTGCCATGCGCTGGCGCTGGCCACCCGACATTCTGACTCCGGAGCGTCCGACCACGCTGTCCAGACCCTGTGGCAGATCGCGGATCGCGGAATCGAGTTGCGCAACTTCCAGTGCACGCCAGCAGGCTTCATCGCTGCAGTCGCGGCCCATGGTCAGGTTGGCGCGTACGGTGTCGTTGAACAGGGCCGGATGCTGCAGTACCACGGCGACGTTCTCGCGCACGGTCTCCAGGCCGATATCCTGCTGGCTGACGCCGCCAAAACGGATCACGCCGGTGCGCGCCGTATAGAGTCCCAGCAGCAACTGCACCAAGGTGCTCTTGCCACCCCCGCTGGCACCGACGATGGCGACTTTTTCTCCCGGCGCGATGTTCAGGTTCAACTGGTCCAGCACCAGGTCTTCGCCATAGCCAAAGGTCAGGCCACGGACCTCGACCCCTACGGTTTCCTTGCCCTCGAACGGGTCGGTGCCGCCGGCATATTGCGGCTCGTCGGCGCGCGCCAGCAACTCGTTGATGCGCGTCAGCGCCCCGCCTGCCGCGTAGTAGGCGTATTGCAGGTTCAGCAGTTGCTCAACCGGCGTCATCATGAACCACAGGTAACTGAACACCGCGAGCATCTGCCCGATGGACAGGTCTGAGAACAGCACGGTAAGCATTGCCGCGGCGCGAAAGATATCGATACCGAACTGGAACAGCAGCCCGCTGGCACGGCCCGAGGCGTCGCTTTTCCACTGTGAATTGATTGCGTAGTCACGCACTTCCTGCGCGCGTACGCCCAGGCGTCCCAGAAAGAAGCCTTGTCTGTTCCCGGCCCGGACTTCCTGAATCGCATCCAGCGTTTCGCTCAGTGCCTGGGTAAACCGCGACGTACTGTCGTTCTCCAGCTTCTTGAGGTGCTTGACGCGCTTGCCCAGTTTCACCGTGAGCAGGATGACCAGCGGGTTGAACAGCATGATCAGCAGCGCCAGTTTCCAGTGCATCCACATCAGAATGCCTGCAGTGCCGGCCAGGGTCAGCGTGGCCACCAGCAGGCGGCTGAGGGTTTCACCGACGAACTTGTCCAGCGTATCCAGATCGGTCACCAGATGCGTGGTCACCGTACCGCTGCCCAGGCTTTCGTATTCACGCAGGGAAATGCGCTTGAGCCGCTCGATCAGCCGCAGCCGGATACGATAGACGATGTCCTTGGCCAGCCCGGCGAACAGCCGCGCCTGCAACACATTGAACACCAGCGCCCCGACCCGCAGCACCAGCGTCAACGACAGCATCAGGCCAATGTAGCCCGCTGCCTTTTGCCAGTTGCCAGGTAGCAGGTGATCCATGACCTTGAGCGCAGCATCGCCACGGCCCAGCAACACCTCGTCGACCAGCAACGGCAGCAGCAACGGGATAGGCACACTGCACAGCGTGGCCAGCACCGCGACACCGTTGGCCAGCCACAAGGATTTTTTATGCCGCAAGGCAAGACGACGGATCTCGGCCCAGCTCAATGCGTCGCTGCGTGTGGCGTGCGGCTGTCGGGCAGCCTCAGGCACTTCATCATGCACTGGCTGCACGCTCCAGCCATCGACCCAGCAAGGGCGAAAGGCTGCTCAATGGCTGATAACCGTTGGTCAGCAGCGCCAGCTGACCGTTGCGCTCTGCCAGCAGGGTCGGGAAGCCGGCAATCCCCAGATCCTGTGCCCAGGCGAAATCGGCGGCGGTGGCCGCCTGGCGCTGCGGACTTTCGAACTCATCGGCAAATGCCTGACGCGACAGCCCTGTCTGCTCCGCGAGCTCAGCCAGCACCGACGGACGCGTCACGTCACGGGCCTCGTTGTAGAACGCCCGCTGGATGAGCCCGACCAGTTCCCAGGCGCGGTCCGGGTCCAGCTGCCGTGCCGCAGTGACGGCAAGGCAGGCAGGCGTAGTGTCGTAGACAAACCCTTCCGGCAGCGCCCCTTCGCGAAGAAACGGCTGGCCGGTAGCCTCTTCGACCGCCTGCCAGTGCTCAAGAATGTAACGACGCTTGGCAGGCTCCAGCGCAGCACCTTCAGAGCGCAGACCGCCCATGACCAGATGCAGCGGCACGCCCGCCGCCCGAGCCTGTTGCACCAGCGCGTCGGCAACCGGAGCAAAGCCCCAGCACCAGGAGCACATCGGGTCCATGACATAGATCAGGCGGGCAGACATGGCTCAGGCCTCGGAGGGTAAACGATAGTTGCGACCGATCGGATGCGGCTGATTACGTGCCTTGGCCAGTTCGATCTGCTTTTGCCGGTCGATGGCGCTGCGACGCGTCTTCTCGCTCAGCGAATCCCAGCAATGCGGGCAACTGACGCCAGGCGAGTAATGCTCGCTGGCGCGGTCCTCGGCACTGATGGGCGTGCGGCAAGCGTGACACTGATCATAATCGCCTTCGGTCAGGTCGTGGCGCACCGTGACCCGATTGTCGAACACGAAACACTCGCCGCGCCAGTGACTTTCCTGCTCGGGGACTTCTTCCAGATACTTGAGAATGCCGCCCTTGAGGTGATAGACCTCTTCGAAGCCCTCGCCGAGCATGTAGCTCGAGGCTTTTTCGCAACGGATGCCACCGGTGCAGAACATGGCGACTTTCTTGTGCACTGCCGGGTCGAAATGCGCCTTGATGTATTCCGGAAACTCTCGAAACGACGTGGTCTTCGGATCGATGGCGCCCTCGAAGGTGCCGATCGACACTTCGTAATCGTTGCGGGTATCGATCAGCAGCACTTCAGGATCGCTGATCAGGTCGTTCCAGTCCTTGGGCTCGACGTACGTACCGACGCTCTTGTTCGGGTCGACGCCTTCGACGCCAAGGGTCACGATCTCTTTCTTGAGCTTGACCTTGGTGCGATAGAACGGCTGCTCGTCGCAGTAGGATTCCTTATGGTCGATATCGATCAGGCGCGGGTCGCTCTTCAACCACGCCATCAGGCCATCGATGCCTTCGCGACTGCCGGACACCGTACCGTTGATGCCCTCGTCGGCAATCAACAGCGTGCCCTTGATGCCGTTGTCGACCATCGCCTGCAACAGCGGCTCGCGCAGTTCCACGTAATCGCTGAGGGTGACGAACTTGTACAGCGCAGCCACGACGATCGGCTGAGTCATCGGCTCTTGAGTCATGTATCTCTCCAGTGGCGACCCTCGCAAAGGGCCTACCGGGTAAAAAAATGCGGACCAAAAAAGCGCACCGGCCAGGCGGCGCGGTGCGGATTCTAGCAAAAACCGGAGTGCAGCAGACAGCTCGGCGGGGCAATCGCCCCCGGCAAGGGGGCCGGATCAGTAAAAAGCCCTGATCAATGCCCGCCGGCGCAGGTCGGTGAAGCAGGCGCTGTACCGACCTTCGACCATTCTTCAGACGTGTAGGTGTGCAACGCCAGTGCATGAAACTCGCCCATGAGCGGGCCCAGCGTGGCGTAAACCTTCTGGTGCCGCTTGACCGAGTTCAGGCCCTGAAACTGGTCACTGACCAGAACCGCCTTGTAATGGGTCTGCTGACCACGACTGTGCATATGACTCTCATCGAGTACTTGCAGGTGGTGCGGTTGCAGCAGCGCAAGCGCCGACTCGATTCGTTGTTGCATGGTCATGATGGAAATCGCCTGTCAGGGCTTTTTGGCCGGAGCCGGAGCAGCTGCCTTGGCAGGTTCCAGTTCGGCAGTCATGTCAGCCAGCAACTTGTTGACCACCGGAACAGCGCTTTCCAGCTTGCTCTGGGTCAGCTGGGCCGACTGCTGAGCCAGCTCAGGCATCTTGGTCATCACTTTCTTGCCCAGTGGCGACTGGTAGAACGCGACCAGATCCTTCAGCTCGCTTTCGGTGAAGTTGGCGGTGTACAGCTTGACCATCTCGGGCTTGAGCTTGTTCCAGCCAATGGCTTGGTCCAGAGCGGTGTTGGCCTTGGCCTGATAGGTTTCAAGCAGGGCTTTTTTCGACGCAGGTGCCTTGGTTTCAGCAAAACGCTGAGCGAACATCTGCTGAACCTGAGCGTAGACCGGAGCGCCCAGGCGATCGGCGTTGGCAAGCTTCAGGAACGTTTCGGCGCTCGCGTTGTGACTGGCGGTGTCGGCGAAGACCTGGCCGCTGGCACAGACCAGGGCTACCGCGGTACAAATGGCACGAAGACGGGTCATCGAGTTTCCTTATCTAGCAAACGAGGCATTACCCCAGGGCCGACCATTCTGCGCTTATCTGGGCTTTTGGCTCAACCCCCGGTTCACCCAGCGGTTAAAAAGCACTGCGCGGGAACCCTGTGGGCATATGGACACCTAACCCTGCAACGCACTTAAAGGAGTAAGACCAGTGAGCCGCACCGAAACCGATAGCATTGGCCCGATCGAAGTCCCCGAAGATGCCTACTGGGGCGCGCAGACCCAACGCTCACTGATCAATTTTGCGATTGGCAACCAGCGAATGCCGCTGCCCGTCCTGCACGCACTGACCCTGATCAAGAAAGCTGCCGCACGGGTCAACGATCGAAATGGCGACTTGCCTGCCGACATCGCCCGCCTGATCGAACAGGCCGCCGACGAAGTGCTCGACGGTCAACATGACGCGCAATTTCCGCTGGTGGTCTGGCAGACCGGCAGTGGCACGCAGAGCAACATGAACGTCAACGAGGTGATCGCAGGCCGCGCCAACGAACTGGCTGGCCAGGGGCGTGGCGGCAAGTCGCCGGTTCACCCCAACGATCATGTCAATCGCTCGCAAAGCTCCAACGACTGCTTCCCGACGGCCATGCACATTGCCACTGCCCAGGCGGTCAAGGCGCAGCTGCTGCCGGCCATCGCCGAACTGTCCAGCGGGCTGGCTGAACAGGCCGCGCGGCACATGAAGCTGGTCAAGACCGGGCGCACACACATGATGGACGCGACGCCGATCACCTTCGGCCAGGAGCTGTCCGGGTTTGTCGCGCAACTCGATTACGCGGAAAAAGCCATTCGCGCCGCCCTGCCCGCCGTCTATGAGCTGGCTCAGGGCGGGACGGCAGTCGGCACCGGGCTCAATGCGCCCAAGGGCTTTGCCGAGGCCATTGCCGCAGAACTGGCCGCTCTCTCAGGCCTGCCATTCGTTACCGCACCCAACAAGTTCGCCGCGCTGGCCGGTCACGAGCCACTTGCAGCGCTGTCCGGCGCACTGAAGACGCTGGCCGGCACACTGATGAAGATTGCTAACGACCTGCGTCTGCTGGGCTCAGGCCCGCGTGCCGGTCTGGCAGAAGTCAGACTGCCTGCCAACGAGCCCGGCAGTTCGATCATGCCCGGCAAGGTCAACCCGACCCAGTGCGAGGCCTTGTCGATGCTCGCCTGCCAGGTCATGGGCAACGACGTGACCATCGGTTTCGCCGCCAGTCAGGGCCACCTGCAACTGAACGTGTACAAGCCGGTGATCATCCATAACGTTCTGCAGTCGATTCGCCTGCTGGCCGACGGCTGCAGCAATTTCAACGAGCACTGCATCGCGGGCATGGAGCCGGATGGCGAAAAAATGGCCGAACACCTGGAGCGCGGCCTGATGCTGGTCACCGCACTCAATCCGCATATCGGCTATGACAAGTCGGCGCAGATTGCCAAGAAAGCCTACACCGAAGGTCTGACCCTGCGCGAAGCGGCATTGGCGCTGGGTTACCTGACCGATGAAGAGTTCGATGCCTGGGTGCGGCCGGACAAAATGCTCGAGGCAGGCAGTAATGGCTGATGCCAGAAGCGGCGCAACGCCACTGGAAGGCAATGGCAAACGAATCCTGATGGTCTACGGCACGCCGAAGGCCATCAGTTTCTGCCACGCCCTGGGTGACGCCTACGCGTAAACGGCGCGTGGCGAAGGGCATGTGGTGCGGGTCATCAAGCTGGGCGAACTGGACTTCGATCCGATTCTGCATAACGGCTACGATCAGACTCAGACACTTGAGCCCGACCTGCTCGAAGCCCAGCGCCAGATTCACTGGGCCGAGCACCTGGTCTTCGTTTATCCGGTCTGGTGGGGCGGCTTGCCGGCGTTGTTGACGGGCTTTTTCGACCGGGTGTTGACGCCCGGTTTTGCGTTCAAGGTCCACGGCCGCAAGCACTCATCCAATGAACTGCTTCGCGGCCGGACAGCTGAGCTGCTGGTCGCCATGGACACGCCGCCGCGCTACTTTCACTGGATCTACGGCGCGCCGGCTCACCGCCAGATGGTAAGGACCATACTCGGCTTTTGCGGGATAAAGACCAAACGTCTGACCGAGTTTGCTCCGGTACACAGCGCCAGCGAACAGCAGCGCCAGGAATGGATTATTCAGGCGCAGGGGCTGGGCAGACGCTGATCTGCCCCGCCACCCGCACCTCAGGCCTGCGCCAGCCGGGCCTTGCGTGCCCTGAGGCCGGCGACCAGTGAAGGGCCAAGCGCAGTCAGCGCCGACCCGGCCACCACCAGCAGCGCACCGCCGTAACCCAGCATGTTCAACTCTTCAGCCTGCACGTAATCCGGCCACAGCCACGCGGCCACAGCCACGGCGGTCAGCGTCACCAATGGCGTCAGCGCAAGCGTCGCACTGACCCGCGAGGCCTCCCAGTGCGCCAGCGCCTCGGCAAAGGCGCCGTAGGCCACCAGCGTGTTCAGGCAGCAGGCCAGCAGCAGCCAGCCTTGCAACGGGCTCAACAGCAATGCCTCGGCAGGATGCGCCCACGGCGTCAGCAACAGGGCGCAAAACAGGTAGATGACCATCATCACCTGCAGCGAATTCCATACTGTCAGAAGCTGCTTCTGACTCAGCCCGTAGAACGTCCAGATGGTCGAGGCCAGGAGCACCACCAGCACACCCAGGGTGTAGTCGCCCAACGAGGTGAAAAGCTCCACCAGACGCTGATTGAAAAAGAACCCGAAGCCCACCAGCAGTACCATCAGGCCGATGCCCTGCCCCAGACTGAAACGCTCCTTGAACAGAAAGATGCTGCTGATCAGCAGAAAAATCGGACCGACCTGAACCAGCAATTGCGTGGTGCCCGGGCTCAGCAGGCGCAAGCCGATGAGGTACAACACATAGTTGCCGACCAGACCGAACACCGCCAGCCCGACCAGCACCCTGCCCTTGCGCCCCAGCATTTTGAAGCTGGGCAGGCGCCCGACCGACGCCAGCCAGATGAACAACAGCGCACCGGATACCGCCAGGCGAAACCAGGTCACGGTCACCGGATCCATCACCTGCAGCACCTGCTTGAGCTTGATCGGCAAAATGCCCCACAGCAGTGCGGTCAACAGTGACAGGCAGAGGCCATAGACCCAACGACCAGACGAAATGTGCATTGCAACTTCCGCAAGAGATAGAACAGAACACCCATTCTAGGCGCTGATCGGCAAAGCAACAGTTACAGCTGGATGCAGTTAACGGCGCGAATTGTGTTCCTTACCCCTGGCCGCCGTGGTTGCGCTGGTAGGTCTCACGGCCCATGGCCTGAATCTGACCTTCGATCAACGCATCGAACGGCTTGAGCAACGCCTCGAACGAGGCAGGTGCTTCCAGCGTCTGCAAGGTGTGCACGATGGCCTCGAGCGTCGACAAGGCCTCAGGGCCCGGCGCCTTGCGCAAGCGATAACGCGAAACAGGCGCGGCGCCCGGCGTCACCCTTGGCAGCTCGGCGAGCAAAGGGTTGAGGTGCAGCAATTTGCGCGCCTTGCGCCAGGTGCCATCCGGCACGACCAGCAGCATGGGCAGCGAATCCTGTGCATAAGAAGTCAGCGTCTGCGCAGTCTCCCCCGGAAACAGCAATCGCGCTTGATAGCCAGGCGGATTCAAAAGCGCTTGCAGATCGTCGAACACTTCGCCCACCAACAATTGCGCATTGACCAGACCGAGCGAGGCCAGTCGGGCGGTGTTCAAGGCATGACCGACTTCATCCGGATGCTGCAGGATCAACACCCGCGTGCGGCTGTCCAGCTGCGGAATCAGGGCGCACAGACAATGCGTGGCAGGACGCAGGCAACGTTCACAACGGGCACGGGACATCGATGGGTACTCGGTCAATCTCACATGGTCAAAAAGGCTGCGCTGCGCGACGAATCAGCGTTGCCGCAAACCGCCTGTCGAACAGCCGTGCATTTTAAACAAATCAGCACCGCAACGGCGCGGCAATCCACAGCTGCAAGGGCGATTTGAGCTAGCCTCATGGGTCTGGGCTGGAGAAATGAAGTACGCCTGCTGTATCTGACAAGATCCACATCAGGGGCTTTCATGAATCGCGAAGAGATCAGGCAAAAGGTGTTCGACGCCCTAGGCATCATTCTAGTGGACAAGAGCGCCATTCAGGATGACGCCACCTTCGTCGATCTGACCCTTGATGACGATGATATCGAGCTGTTTTTCCTCGCGCTGGAGGAAGCCTTCGATTTCACCCTCCCTGAAGCCATCAGGAGACAGGCAATCGCCAGACCAGAGCAGTTTGCGCTGCACAGGATCATCGAGCTGATTTTTTTATTGCAGGAGGCGAAAAAGGGATCGGCAAAGCCGGGGGAAGAGACAGGACACCAGCATTGAACGCCAGCCCTTGTATCGGGACGCCCTGCGCGCCCCGACGAAACTCGACATTCGCATTACCCTGTGGCCAGGGTCAGGCGAGAAGCTTACCGGCGTTGACGGCGACGATCATCATCGGCACGAACCGGAATGGGTTGCAGTTTTGGGCGTTCTATCAAACCCAATGCAACGCCTACATCGTGGAGCCATTCTTGCAGTTTGCTATTCATAGAGCCCCCTTGAGGGAAATACTCGGCAGTCGATCCGTACTCATCACTCACTAGAGATCATAGAAGCAAATGAACTGTTAGCCGAGTGCAACGGGAAACAATTTCCCCGATGGAGTCAATGTGACATTTGTGCAGCGTAGCTTCTAGTCTTTGCGACGGACGGCCTGTTACTGAACATTACGCCGAGCAGTCGTACGGCTCAGTCAGGCGGGCTGATCAGGCCATCATTATCGCTCATCGCCCGCTCCAGCAAATCGGCAGGCAGACTCTTGCTCGCGCGCGCGCCCAGCAGTTTGAGCTGTTCACTGCGGCTGATCAGGTTGCCGCGCCCTTCCGTCAGTTTATTGCGCGCCGCCGAATAGGCCTTGTCCAGCTGTTGCAGGCGGTTGCCGACCTCATCCAGATCCTGAATGAACAACACGAACTTGTCGTACAGCCAGCCTGCCCGCTCGGCGATCTCACGGGCGTTCTGGCTCTGTCGCTCCTGCTTCCACAGGCTGTCAATCACCCGCAAGGTGGCCAGCAGGGTCGTAGGGCTGACAATCACGATGTTGCGGTCGAAGGCTTCCTGAAACAAATTCGGCTCGGCCTGCAGGGCGGCGGAAAAGGCGGCCTCGATAGGCACGAAAAGCAGAACGAAATCCAGACTGTGCAGCCCCTCGAGACGCTTGTAATCCTTGCCCGACAAGCCTTTGACATGGTTACGCAACGACAGTACGTGCTGCTTCAGCGCAGCCTGGCCAATGACCTCATCATCGGCAGACACATATTGCTGGTAGGCCGTCAGGCTGACCTTGGCGTCGACCACCACCTGTTTGTCACCCGGCAACATGATCAACACGTCAGGCTGAAAGCGTTCGCCGTCCGGCCCCTTGAGGCTGATTTGCGTCTGATACTCACGACCCTTTTCAAGCCCGGCATGCTCGAGCACACGCTCCAGGATCAGCTCGCCCCAGTTGCCCTGGGTCTTCTGCCCCTTCAAGGCGCGTGTCAGGTTGGTCGCCTCATCACTCAAACGCTGATTCAACTGCTGCAGACGCTCCAGCTCCTTGGCCAGGGAAAAGCGTTCGCGCGCTTCGTTCTGGTAACTTTCCTCGACACGCTTTTCGAACGACTGGATACGCTCCTTGAGCGGCGTGAGCAATTGGCCCAACTGCTGCTGGCTGGTTTCGGCGAAGCGCTGCTCGCGCTCATCGAAAATCTTGCCCGCCAATTCAGCGAACTGCGCGCGCAGCTCATCCCGGGAACCCTGCAGATCGTTCAGGCGCTGCTGATGGCCATCCTGCTGTTCGCGCAGCTCAGCGTTAAGCGCTGCACACTGCGCATCAAGGCGACGCAACTCTGCCTCTCTGGCGGCACGCTCATGATTCCAGTCCTGTGCCGTTTCGCGTGCGTTATCGCTTTCCTGGCGCAGTAACTCGACCTCGCGGCGCAACGCTGCAAGATCAGCCTGCTTGGCCGCATTGGCCTGACTGAGGTCGCTGACCTCGTCTCGGCACGCGTCCAGCTGGGCATTGAGACCTTCCTGCGCCATTTGCGCCATGCTCAGACGCTCATCGAGCAGTGCGCTCTCGGCCTGACGAGCGGCCAGACGGCGCTGCAGATGCCAGAGCAGAGCCAGCAAGGGCAGCGCTGCTGCGGCGAGCCCCAGTAACAGGCTGTTCAGGTCCAGTGCCATAAAGACTCCATGCGGGCTGAATAATAACGGCCAGCGGCAGTTTGGGTAGGGCGTGCGGATAGTGCAGCAGAAACACCGTCTCGGGCGAGACGAAATCAACAGGCGGGCATAAATCGGGGGAACGGATTGTACGCGTTTTCAGCGCAGCGCACAGCCCCTATTAGGGGGACATTTTCCTCGGGACAATCCACAGAAGCTGTGGATAACTCAGTGGACAACCCCCCTTTAACTTGCGCAAACGCAAGCAGCATGGGGCCTGCGCTCAAACTGACGATTTTTTCACCAGCTAAAAAAAACGATGTTTTTCATTGACTTAATAATTCACCATCATAAATCAAACCCTTAGCTTCGCTTGTGACAGTGATGTGGCAGCTTGTGCCGCTAATGTGCACAACTCCTCATCAAGGCCGTTTTTGGTCATTTCATGCATCATATTTTGCGTGCCCGAACGCATCGCATTCTCAATGAATACAAGGCTTTCAGCAGGTTTTCAGGTGCTGGACCGACATGACTGACGACCCATTTCGCGCATTATTCAGGGCAATGAAAGCGACGCAGGCGACAAATTGCACAAGTTGCGGTCCAAGCACTGGCAAAAATGCACCTCACTCTAATTTACCAACGATTCAGTGAAGGGACCCATGAAGGAGATCGCCAAGTTCTTCCTGCTGTTGTTGGCCGTTTGCCTCGTCGCCCTGGCAGTCAGTATCGTCCTGCCACCCCCGGACGGCGGCGTGTTCGCCTACAGCGTGCTGCTGTCAGCGATCGCCCTGATGCTGATCATCTGCGGTGACCTGAGCAACGGGCGTATCAACGCGACAGGCGATATCATGCGCGCCATCGAAAGCCGCAGGTCGCTGCGGCTTACCGTCGCCGCCTATCTGCTGGGCTGCTCGATGGTGGCGTCAGTCACCGTACTGATTTATCGGCTGGCCGGACACTGGTGAAGATTTGTTCACTGCCACTTGCAATGTTCTGATGGGGCGAGTAATATCGCCGCCGTTAGTACCAAGCTGAAAATCAATTCCGGTCGACAAGTCCCCCGACAGACACTCCTCCATGCGACGAGAATGTTGGCAACAAGGGATCGACCACCTCGATGGTTTCCAGACATGAACCTTTCGCGCTGATTCACCATTTGGGGTGACAGTGCAGTCATGGCTCTCATGCTCTGCTTCAACCAGCCTGCAATTGATCAGGATCTTCACCCGGAGCGTAGAACCTTTGCTCCTGTTGTGTTGCCTGCCCTCCTAAGTACCTACCGGTCAGCCAGAGCGCCATACGATAAAGCGCGCTTCAACTGCCTGTCTTTGTTCCAGTCAGGTTCTCCGCCCAGCCAGGCTTTTGTATCAAATGTCGGCCCGCGTTTACTGGAATCTTTATTTTTGCACGGTATTGTTCCGTGTTGCTTCAGGAAACACCTTGAATATGAATACTCAGACTCAACATGCAATTCACACATTGACCAACGCTTTTGCCCCGATGAACTGCCTGATCATGGCCGCTCGCAAAGGCTGCTTCAGTTTCACCATCGTCAATGAACACGGCATCGCCCGCCACAGCGAACGCCTGTACCCCGATCAGTACGCCAGCGCCGAACCGCTGCAGGCCGTGATCGAGCGTACCCGTCAGGCCCTCATCGCCTGACGAAAACGCTGCACCGCAAGCCGAAAGCCCCGCACTGCAAAGGCGGGGCTTTTTTTATGCGCGCTTTATAACGGCGGCATTACGCAAGGATAAGGCTCTGGGCCTGCGCTAATTCGCAGGTCCTACTCCTGCGGCGGGATTGTCCTACAAGAATAGCTCTAAATCGGGCTCCTCAGCCTATAGCGCGCCATCGAAAATGTTGGTAATTTTCGAGCGGTGAACAACAAGGAGTTCTAATAATGAAAATAATGACAAAAGCACTGAACCGGACAACGCTTGGACTCGCACTGGGTCTGGCTTCTTCTCAACTGCTCGCTGCCGGCTTTGCCCTCAACGAACAAAGCATCAGCGGCATGGGCACCGGCTTTGCAGGTCGCTCCTCGTCAGCCGATGACGCAAGCACCGTATTCGGCAACCCTGCCGGTATGTCCCGCCTCAAACGTGAACAAATCAGCGTGGGTGCAGCTGCCGTGATCGCCAAGACCGATATCGACAACGGTCGTGGCACATTTGGCGGCAGCAACGACGGCGATATGGTTCCGGTGGTCGGCGTACCCATGGGCTATTACGTCAAACCAATCGATGATCACTGGGCATTTGGTCTGGGCGTGTACGTACCGTTCGGCCTGGTCACCGATTACGAAAAAGGCTTCGCTGGCCGCTACTGGGGTGACAAGAGTCACGTCCAGGTCGTGACCTTCCAGCCGACTGTCAGCTATGCATTCAATGACAAGGTGTCCATCGGTTTCGGCCCGACGATCAACCGTATCGACGGTGAACTGACCTCGGCAACATTGAACGCCGCAACACCGGGCCGTAACGACGGCAAAGTGAAGATCGAAGGCGATGACACCGCAATCGGCTTCAATGCCGGTATTCTGGTGCAGGCTACCGACACCACTCGCCTGGGCCTGACTTACCACTCCAAGGTCGATTACAAGCTCAAGGGCAAGACCAAGATCGAAGGTTCGGGTTTCGGTCCTTTCGGCGGCCAGAAGTATGACGCTTCGCTGGATATCTCCACACCCGAGTCCGTGGACTTCTCCATCACCCAGCAGATCGACGAAAACTGGACGGTCTATGCCGGCAGCACCTGGACTCGCTGGAGCCGCCTGCAAGACATCACCGTCAACAACGATGGCGTCCCTGCCTTACTGGGCGGTTCTGCCGGCCCAATCGGCACCATTACTGAAGAGCAGAACTGGCACGACACCTGGGCGCACGCCATCGGTGCTTCGTACAAGGTCAATAAAGAGTGGACGCTGCGTACCGGCTTCTCCGTTGATCAGTCGCCGACCAACAACGTCAACCGCTCCCCTCGCATCCCGACCGGCGATCGCAAGATCATCAGCTTCGGTGCAGGCTGGAGCCCGACCGACGACCTGACCATCGACGTGGCGTACTCGTACCTGCGTGAAGACGAAACCAAGATCCGCGATTCCAGCGCGACCAAAGGTTCGTACAGCGCCGACTACCGTAACACCGCTCACGGCCTGGGCACTTCGGTTACCTATCGCTTCTGATAAGCAACTGCCAGGCTGAAAAAAAGCCCGCAACCCGTAATGGTTGCGGGCTTTTTATTGCGCGCCTTGAGCTCTCAGACCTGCATTGATTGACTAGCGTGCAGATACTCCGCGTCATTAACTGACTATCGTGCCGATGCTCCGCGGCATTAACTGACTATCGTGCCGACGCTCCGCGTCGGCATGCAGTTCTGGACGCTCTGCGTCCTCTATGTGGCGCTCTGCGTGACCCAAGGGTTCTGCGATGCCAGGTCGATTCAGACAAGACTCAAGCCACCCTTTTTTGCCCCCTAAGGCTTAGACGCAATCGCCTTCTCAATGGCCGCGATCAGCTCAGGATCATCCGGCTTGGTCATGCTGGAGAAGTTGGCGATGACCTTGCCCTGACGATCGACCACGTACTTGTAAAAGTTCCAGCGCGGCGCACTGCTCTGCTCGGCCAGTACCTTGAACAGATGGGTCGCATCGTCGCCGCGTACGGCCTGCGGCTCGGTCATGGTGAAAGTCACGCCATAGTTGACGTAACAGACCTTGGCGGTCTCCTCACCATCCTTGGCTTCCTGTTTGAAGTCATTGGACGGCACGCCCAACACCTCGAGCCCCTGCCCCTTGTAGCGCTGACTCAGCGCTTCAAGGCCTTTGAACTGCGGGGCGAAGCCGCAGAAACTGGCAGTATTGACCACCACCAGCGGCTTGCCGGCGAAGCGCTTGCACAGGTCGATGTTTTCCTTGGCGCGCAGCTTGGGCAATTCGCCTTGCAGCAACGGCGGGCAGTCGGCAGCCATGGCAGCACCGCTCATGGCCAGCAGCAAAAGAGGGATCGAAAAAAAGCGAAGTTTCATCATGGCGGCCCTGGATATTGTTGTCTTCTGCCGACACGCTACCGCATGCCGGAGCGTCTGCCTAGCAAGCGCCCATTCCCAGTTGCAGCGCGGCCAGCCCGACATGCTGCCAGGCCCACCAGAGCAACCCCAGCACCACCGCGCCCACCAGCAGCGCCGCCAGCAACGGCCAGCGCCGACTCATGCCAGACTGCCCTGCGCCTGCAAGCGTGCCACCGGGCGCTCGCGCACCGGCCAGTTGAGTGCCGCAGCGAGCAGACTCAGGAGTATCGAGACTTGCCAGATCAGGTCGTAGCTGCCGGTACGGTCATATACCAGCCCGCCCAGCCAGCCACCGAGGAAGGCGCCTAACTGGTGAAACAAAAAGACAATGCCGCCCAGCATCGACAGGTTGCGCACACCGAACAGTGTCGCGACCGTACCGTTGGTCAGCGGCACGGTGGACAGCCACAGCAAGCCCATCGCCACGCCGAACAGATACGCTGTGGTCTGGCTCAAGGGTATCCACAGAAACAACACGATCACCACCGCGCGCAACAGGTAAAGCACGGTCAGCAGCCGGGGCTTGGACATGCGCCCGCCAAGCCAGCCTGCGGTGTAGGTGCCGAAGATATTGAACAGGCCGATCAGGGCCAGCACTGTAGTGCCGACCTTGGCGGGCAGGTGCTGATCCACCAGATACGCCGGTAAGTGCACGCCAATGAATACCACTTGAAAGCCGCAGACGAAGAACCCCAGTGCCAGCAGCCAGAACCCCGAATGCGAGCACGCTTCACGCAGCGCCTCGCCGAGGGTCAGCTCGACGCCGGTGGATACGCTCGGCGTATCCTTGAGCATGCCCACCAGAGGCAGGATCAACGCCACCATCACGCCCAGCACCAGCAAGGCGCCGGACCAGCCCAGCCAGCTGATCAGGCCCAATGTACCGGGCAGCATGGCGAACTGACCGAATGAGCCGGCTGCGCTGGCGATACCCATGCCCATACTGCGTTTTTCCGCAGGCAGCGCACGCCCCACGACCCCCAGGATGACCGAAAACGATGTACCGGACAGGCCGATACCGATCAGCAGACCGGCGCTCAATGAAAGGCTGAGGGAAGAATCGGCGGTACTCATGCACAACAGACCTGCGGCATACAGCACACCGCCGACGAAGACGACTTTCGCCGCCCCGAATCGATCTGCCAGCGCCCCGGCGAAGGGCTGTGCCAGGCCCCACATCAGATTCTGCAGAGCGATGGCAAAGGCAAAGACTTCGCGTCCCCAGCCAAACTCGGCGCTCATGGGCGCCAGAAACAGACCGAAGCCGTGCCGCGTACCGAGTGAAAGCGCAAGAATCAGCGCACTCCCCAGCAGAACCCAGCCACTGGTACGCCAGATCGATGTCATGGTTGAGCTCCCTGCGCTGTGTGTTACATGGTTTTACCCGCGATTGGCGAAGCTACGCGCTGCCGATAAAAGCTGTCAACAAAGCGTTGCGCAGGGTCTCAAAGCAGCGCCAGCGTCAGCAGCACCGCCAACTCCAGCAGCTCGAGCAATGCCCCGGCTGTATCACCGGTGCATCCGCCCAGACGGCGCATCATCAGCTGCCGCAGCCAGAAGAAACAGACGGCGCAGACCAGCAATACGGCTACCCCCGACCAGCCGGCGAGCAGCACGCACGCAATGGCGGTGGCGAGCAAAACCTTGCGTCCAGGGCCGCGCGGCAGGTGATCGGCCAACGCCTGCCCCAGCCCGCCGGAACGCACATACGGCGTCCCCAGAAACAGCCCAAGCATGGCCGCGCGCCCGATCACCGGAGCCAACAGCAGCCAGACGCTGGCATGGCTCTCGATCAGCGCCAGAATCGCAGCAAACTTGAGCAGCAGCACCAGGACCAGCGTGACCACGGCGATAGGCCCGCTGCGTGGGTCTTTCATGATCTTCAAGGTGCGTTCACGGTCACCGAAGCCGCCCAGCCAGGCGTCAGCACTGTCGGCCAGACCGTCCAGATGCAGGCCGCCGCTGAGCAACACCCAGGCAGTGAGTACCAGCGCGGCGTGCAGCATCAGCGGCGCACCACTGAGCAGCGTGTTGAAGCCCAGCAGCAGCGTGCCGAACACCGCCCCCACCAACGGGTAGAACAGCAAGGAACGCCCCAGCTCTTCAGGGCGCGGCATGCCAGGCAGTCTGATCGGCAGGCTGCCGAGAAATTGCAGGGCAATCCAGAACGGCAGCATCTCAGACCTCCGTGAGTACGCGATCAGCAGCGACCTGAATCGACAACAGCGCGCCATGCCCGACCACCACCTGCAACAGTTGCTCACGCGGCAGGCCACGCGCCTGCGCCAACAGCAGGCGCATGACACCGCCATGACTGACCAGCAACACGCGCTCACCGGCATAAGCCTGATGCAGACGCTCAACGGCACTCAATACCCGGTTCGAGAAATCCACTACCGGCTCGCCATTGGGAGGTGTGAAGGCATAAGGATCCGCCCAGAACAGACCCAGGCCCTCAGCATCGGTTTCCATGAGTTGCGCAGGGCTGTGCCCTTCCCAGTCGCCGAAATGCAGCTCCTGCAAGCCGGGCTCCAGGTGCAGGGGCAACGACAAGCGCTGCGCCAGCTCTTCGGAGAAACGTGCGCAACGTTGCAGCGGCGAGCTGACAATCCGCGTCCACGGTCCGCCACCGGCCACTGCCGCACGCATCTGCTGCCAGCCAGGCTCGGTCAGGGCGTCGTCGATGCTGCCGCGCAGGCCGCCGCCCCGTTCGGTTTCGCCGTGCCGCAACAAGTCCAGGTGCAAGGTCATGCGGGGCGGTCCGCCACAGCCGCTTCGGCAAATGTCGCCATGCCGTTGTGCAGCTCGCACGCCAGGCGCACCAGCGGTACTGCCAGTGCGGCACCACTGCCCTCGCCCAGACGCAAACCGAGGTCCAGCAACGGTTCGGCCTGCAGCGTTTCCAGCAGATGCCGATGGCCCGGTTCGGCGCCCCGATGACCGAACAGCAGCCAGTTGCGGCAGGAAGGGTTCAGGCGTACCGCCACCAGCGCGGCCACGCTGCAAATGAAACCGTCGACCAGTACCGCAATTCCTTCCTGCGCGCAGGCCAGGTACGCACCGGCCAGTGCGGCGATTTCGAAGCCGCCCAGGCAGAACAGGCTGTTTAACGGGTCACCGGCCTGCTCGGCGTGCAAGGCCAGTGCGCGCTCAATGACGCGCGTCTTGTGCTGAATACCCTCGGCGTTCAGCCCGGTGCCCGGCCCGACCAGCAATGGCGCGGCGCACTCCAGCAGCGAGCAGGCGACTGCGCTGGCGGCTGTGGTGTTGCCGATGCCCATCTCGCCACCGATGAACAGTTCAGTGCCGACAGCCTTGGCGCGCAATACGCTGTCACGCCCGGCCTGCAGGGCGGCGAGTCCCTGCTCGACACTCATGGCCGGCCCCTGTACAAAATTGGCGGTGCCCGCGCCAATGCGCAGATGGCGCACCCCGGGCAGGTCCATTGGCGACACGGTGCCCAGATCGACCACGTCCAGTTGTGCGGAGAGCTGACGCGCCAGCACGCTGATCGCGGCGCCGCCATTGACGAAGTTGTGCAGCATCTGCCCGGTGACTTCCTGTGGGTACGCCGACACGCCCTCTGCGACGACCCCATGATCAGCGGCAAAAATCGCGATCCACAGTTGATCGACGGCCGGACGCTCACGTCCCTGCAGACCGGCCAGTTGCACCGCCAGGCGCTCCAGTTGCGCCAGTGATCCGGCGGGTTTGGTCAGTTGCTGCTGACGGGCCAGTGCCGCCTCGCGCATCGGCACATCAATAGCCTGTGCAGGCTTGAGCCACCAGGAATTACTCATAGCGCGGTTCCTTTCAACGTCAGGGGCAAGCCGGCAACGGTCAACACGACACGCTGGCAACGCTCGGCCAGCGCTTGATGCAACAGGCCGGCTTCATCGACATAGCGACGGGTCAGTTCGCCGAGCGGCACGACGCCAAGCCCGGTTTCGTTGCTGACAAAAATGATTTCACCCGGCAGCCCGGCGAGGCTGTCGAGCAGGGATTCACGCTCTTGAAGCAAGCGCTCGGGGTTGTCGAGCATCAGCAGATTGGTCAGCCAGAGAGTCAGGCAATCGACCAGCAGGCAGCAATCGGGCGCCGCCTTTTCGCGCAGCACCCGCGCCAGCTCGATCGGTTCTTCGACCAATCCCCAGTGCTCGGGACGGCGTGCGCGATGGCTGGCAACACGCTGATTCATTTCGCCGTCCAGCGGCTGACTGGTAGCGATGTAGGTCACCTTCAGTGCACTGTCGGCGGCCAGTTTTTCCGCCAGGCGACTCTTGCCGGAACGCGCGCCGCCGAGGATCAATTGCAGCATTCAGTTCGCCTCCAGGCCACACAGTTCGCGAAGCAATGGGCCGTCCAGATGCTTTTCCACCAGGTCCGCCAGACGTTCGATGTCACGCTCGCGCAGGGCGTGATAATCGACGGACTGCACGTTCGCCAACCCCGCCCAGCGCAGCAACGCGCTACACGCAGCAGGTGATTCGAACAGGCCGTGCAGGTAAGTCCCCAGCACCTGCCCGTCGGCACTCTGCGCGCCATCGCAACGCCCATCGTCCAGTTGCACGGCAGCCTGCTCCAGCGCCGGCCCTGTCGTTACGCCGGCATGAATTTCGTAACCGCTGACCTCGGCATCTTCCAGGGTCAGACGACCGCGCACATTGCGCAGTTGCTTTTCCGCTTCCAGCACCGTGCTCATGGCCAGCAAGCCGAACCCGGCACTGGACCCGGCTGCGCCTTCCAGCCCGAGTGGATCGTGTACCTGCTCACCGAGCATTTGCAGGCCGCCGCAGATGCCCATCAGCTTGCCGCCGTAACGCAAATGCCGAGCGATGGCGGTGTCCCAGCCATTGTTGCGCAGGTAGTTCAGATCGCTGCGCACGCTCTTGGAGCCGGGCAGAATGATCAGGTCCGCAGGAGGAATCGCCTTGCCGGGCCCGATGAATTGCAGATTGACCTGAGGGTGCAGGCGCAACGGGTCGAAGTCGGTGTGATTACTGATGCGAGGCAGCACCGGGACCACCACGTTCAGCACATGCTCGACCTTGTCGGTCTGACGCTGGTCCAGGCCGTCTTCGGCCTCCAGGTGCAGATCCATCACATAGGGCAGCACGCCAACCACCGGCTTGCCGGTGCGTGCTTCCAGCCAGTCCAGGCCCGGCTGCAACAAGGCGATGTCGCCACGAAAACGGTTGATGATGAAACCCTTGACCCGCGCCTGCTCGCTGGGCGACAGCAACTCGAGCGTGCCGACCAGATGGGCGAACACCCCGCCACGATTGATGTCGGCAATCAGCAGCACCGGGCAGTCGACCGCCTCGGCAAAACCCATGTTGGCGATATCGTTGGCGCGCAGGTTGATCTCGGCCGGAGAACCCGCGCCCTCGACCACAATCACCGGATAGCTCTCACCCAGGCGCCGATGCGACTCCAGCACCGCTTGCATGGCGATCTCTTTATAGCCGTGATACGCCACCGCGTTCATGGTGGTCACGGCGCGGCCGTGAATGATCACCTGCGCGCCGGTGTCACTGTTGGGCTTGAGCAGCACCGGGTTCATGTCGGTGTGCGGTTCGAGGTAGCACGCCTGCGCCTGCACCGCCTGTGCGCGGCCGATCTCGCCGCCGTCTGCGGTCACCGCGCTGTTGAGCGCCATGTTCTGCGGCTTGAACGGCACGACCTTGACGCCCTGACGAGTCAACCAGCGGCACAGGGCCGTTACCAGAGTGCTCTTGCCGGCATCGGAGGTGGTGCCTTGTACCATCAGTGTGCTCATGGGTATTCCTTGCGGTATTCAAGCAGAACATCGTGCAGCCGCAGCCAGTCGGCCTCGTCGCAGGGCAAGCCAAAACGCAGACTGGACGACTCGGGGGAATCACCCTTGAACAGGCGCAGCAGCACGCCACGCAGCGCACAAAACTCATAGAGCGTCTGCGCTTCAGGGGTCACCAGCCATTGAAACAGCGCACAGCCGCCTTGCGGGGTCAGGGCGTACTGGTCGAGCAGCGCCACCAGCCGGTCGCGGGCCTGCTCACAGCGCTCACGCTGACGCGCCTGCCCCTGCTGATCGCTGAGGCACACCTGACCGATGATGCGGGTTGGCCCACTGACCGACCAGGGGCCGATTTCCTGCGCCAGCATCCTCAACAGCACCGGTTCGGCCATGACAAAACCGAGCCTGACGCCGGCCAGGCCGAAAAACTTGCCAAACGAACGCAGGACGATCAACCCGGTGCGCCACGTCTCGGCCGCCAGGCTCATGCCCGGCGTGTTATCCATGAACGCTTCATCGACGACCAGCCAGCCACCGCGCTCGGCCAGTCGCGCATGCCACTCCAGCAGGCGCTCGGCGCTCAGGTGCAGGCCGGTCGGGTTGTTGGGGTTGACCACCACCAGCACGTCCAGGCTGTCGAGGAAGTATTCGACCTCCTGCTCACCCACCTCACGCACCACGAAACCGTTCTTGCGCCAGGCATGCGCGTGCTCTGCGTAGCAGGGCGACAGAACGCCGACCCGCCCTGCGCTGCGCACCCGCGGCAGCGCCTGAATCGCAGCCTGCGAACCGGACACCGGCAATAGCCGGGTCACGCCGTAATAAGTGCAGGCCGCCGCCTCCAGACCATCGCCGGTCTCGGGCAACCGCGCCCAGGCACGCGTCGGGATCTCCGGGATGGGCCACGACCAGGGTGCGATCCCGGTGGACAGGTCCAGCCAGTCGGCCAGATGGATACCGTAATGCTGCGCCGCCGCGCGCAACCGCCCGCCGTGCTCAAGCATAAAATTCAGCCGCCACGCAGATGACCAGCAGCCATAACCACACGCCGCGCTGCACCAGTTGCCAGCCGCGATCGATCGAGTCCGCATCGGCAGGCGCCCCCTCGCCCAGTTGCGGACGCTGATGCAGCTCGCCGTGATAGATCGCCGCACCACCCAGTTCGACACCCAGCGCGCCTGCGCCAGCGGCCATCACCGGACCGGCATTCGGGCTGTCCCAGGCCGGGGCCTGTGTGCGCCAGCAACGCAGCGCCAGTCGGGTCTTGCCCAGTAAGGCGTAGGTCAATGCCACAAGACGTGCTGGAATATAGTTGAGCAGATCGTCGATCTTCGCCGCAGCCCAGCCAAAACGCTCAAAGCGCTCGTTGCGATAGCCCCACATGGCGTCCAGCGTATTGCTCAGCCGGTACAGCACCACGCCGGGCGCACCGGCCACCATGAACCAGAACAGCGCAGCGAACACCGCATCGCTGCCGTTCTCCAGCACCGACTCGGTGGCTGCGCGGGCGACTTCGGTAGCGTCCAGCTCAGTGGTCTGGCGACTGACCAGATAACCGACGCGCTGACGTGCTTCGATCAGATCATCACTGCGCAGCGCTTGCGCCACCGGCTGAACGTGCTCGCCCAGGCTGCGCATGCCCAGCGCGCAATACAGCGCCAGAATCTCGAACAGCCAGCCCACGCCAGGCAACCAGCTCAGCAGCGTGGCCAGCAACGTCAGCGGCACAACGGTGATGACCCAGGCGGTAACGCCGTGACTGCGCCAGCCACGGCCGCCACTGTTGAAACGCTGCTCGACCCGACTGGCGAAGTTGCCGAACGCCACCAGCGGATGCCATCGTTTCGGCTCACCGAGCAGCGCATCCAGCGCGACCCCGGCGACGCTCAGCAGCGCCACACTCATTGACTCACTCCCCATTGATTCTCGTACAGCAACTCATGCAGCGGACGCGCCTGCGCCCAGCCTTCCATCACTAGCATTGGCGCAGGATAAAATTCCTTGACCGGGCCCAGGCAAATGATCGCCAGCGGCTTGGCGCCGTCGGGCATGCCCAGCAGTTCGGCCAGTGCCTCGGGGTCGAACAGCGACACCCAGCCCATGCCCAGGCCTTCTGCTCGCGAGGCCAGCCACAGGTTCTGGATCGCGCAGGACAGCGAAGCCATGTCCATTTCCGGCAAGGTGCGCCGGCCGAAAATGTGTTGCTCACGCCCTTCCATCAGCGCGGCGACCAGCACTTCTGCACAGTCGTTGATGCCTTCGACCTTGAGCTTCATGAATTCGTCGGTGCGCTCACCCAGCGCCTCGGCGGTCCGGATACGCTCTTCCTCTACCTGCGCCTGCATCCTGCCGCGCAATAGCGGGTCGCTGATGCGGATGAAGCGCCATGGCTGCATCAGCCCGACGCTGGGAGCCTGATGCGCAGCCTCCAGCACGCGTGCCAGCAGCTCGGGCGCGACCGTGCCGCCGATGAAGTGGCGCATGTCGCGACGTTCGGCGATGGCGCGGTACACCGCAGCCCGCTCTTCGGGGCTGAACGCTTGCTCGGTCATGGTTTGAACAGCGCCGCGATCGCCCGGGGGCAGGAAGGAAAATAGAAATGCACGTAGGACGCGGTCAGGCGACCCAGGCGATAGACCGCTTCTGCGCCGCGCCCGCCATTGGGGCTGACACCACGCGCAATCGGCTGCAGCTCGGTGCTGGTCAGCGAATGGTGATAAGTGTGACCGTGCAGCGTGCCCTCGGGCAGCTCGACGGCTTGCAAGGCCAGCGCGGCCAGACGCTTCTGCATGACCGCTTCACCGGACAGCAAGCCGACCAGTTCGGCGCGCACGCCCTCGACATCGGTCAGGGCTTCGAGCAAATAGAGCATGCCGCCGCACTCGGCGAGAATCGGCTTGCCGGCAATATGGTGAGCCCTGATCGAAGCCTGCATCGTGCCATTGGCAGCCAGCGCGACGTGGTGCAGCTCCGGGTAGCCACCGGGCAGGTACAGGCTGTCGGCGTCGGGCAGCTCGCGATCATGGATCGGCGAGAAGAAGCTCAGCTCGGCGCCCATGTTCCTCAGCAGGTCCAGGCTCGCGCCGTACAGAAAGGCAAAGGCCTCGTCGCGCGCGATGGCGATGCGGATGCCGCGCAGCAGCGGCTCGACCTGAACCGGGTCGGGCGCAGTAAAGGTCACGGCCGGCGGCAAGGCCACTTCACAGGTGCTGGCCAGCGCCGCAGCCGCCATGTCCAGACGCACGTCCAGATCGTTGAGCTCACTGGCCTGGACCAGCCCCAGATGGCGGCTGGGCAGTTCGAAGCCGACTTCCCGGGACAGTGCGCCGTACCAGCGCAGGCCTTCGGTCAGGCTGTTCTCCAGCAACTGCGCATGGCGTACCGTGCCGACGCGATTGGCCAGCACGCCGGCGAACGGCAGATCAGGCTGATAGCGCGCCAGGCCCAGCGCCAGTGCGCCAAACGTCTGCGCCATGGCCGTGCCGTCGATCACACCGAGTACCGGCACGCCAAAATGCCGGGCCAGGTCGGCGCTCGACGGCGTGCCATCGAACAGCCCCATGACCCCTTCGATCAGAATCAGGTCGGCCTCGTCAGCCGCCTCCCACAACAGGCGACGGCTTTCATCGGCACCGACCATCCACATGTCCAGTTGATAGACCGGCGCGCCACTGGCCCGCTCGAGAATCATCGGGTCGAGGAAGTCCGGGCCGCACTTGAACACCCGGACCTTGCGCCCCTGGTTGCGGTGCAGGCGTGCCAGTGCAGCGGTCACCGTGGTTTTGCCTTGCCCGGAGGCCGGCGCAGCGATCAATACCGCCGGACAATCACGCGGGGCTCTCATTGCAATGCGCTCAATGATGAAGGGTTCACAGCTCGATACCTTTCTGCGCACGAATACCGGCCTGAAACGCGTGCTTGACCACGCCGATCTCGGAAACAGTATCGGCCAGGTCGATCAATTCGGCCTTGGCACCGCGGCCAGTCACCAATACGTGCTGCATCGGCGGACGTGCCTGCAGGTCGCTCAGCACCTGTTCGAGGTCGAGGTAGCCATGTTTGAGGGCGATGTTCAGTTCGTCGAGTACCACCAGACCAATGGCCGGATCGCGAAGCATTTCCTGAGACACGGCCCAGGCGGCCTCAGCGGCCGCGATGTCACGCTGGCGATCCTGGGTTTCCCAGGTGAAGCCCTCGCCCATCACGTGATAGCGCACCTGCTCGGGGAAACGGCGGAAAAACATTTCTTCGCCCGTGCTGTTGCGGCCCTTGATGAACTGCACCACGCCACACTGCATGTCGTGGCCCATGGCCCGGGCGAGCATGCCGAACGCCGAGCTGCTCTTGCCCTTGCCATTGCCGGTCAATACCAGCAGCAGGCCGCACTCGTTGGGCGAGCTGGCAATACGCTGGTCCATGAAGACTTTCTTGCGCTGCATGCGCGCCAGATGGCGTTCGTCGCGTTCGGGGGATTCGTTCATCTGGGTTCTCCGCTCGGGGCAGGCGACAACAGACGGAAGGACAGCACTGGACAGCACGGCAACGCCCTGCACAGAACATCACCCTCCGTGATGTCATTGAATGATTCAGGCCGGTCTCCGGGCTCATGAGCGGGTCACCCCGGCTGCGCGCCTTCCCATGTCGAAACACAGTGGCGTCAGGCACAGCCTTGACTCATTTACCGTTGCGGGGGCAGCGCCGGGATCGGATCTGTCGACCCACACCGGCTTCCCTGTTTCACTCTGCCAATCGAGGATTGCAGAGCACCTGAAACAAACCGCGAAGGGTAGAGGGTTGGACCGGGAGCGTCAATCGACACCGTCGCCGCGGAACGTGATTGAACCTAGCGGGTTGGCGGTGCCTCTATCAGTTACTGGACCACGCCTTTGTTAATGGAGATCGAAAATGTTCAAACTCAGACCCCACTACGCAGTGTTGCTGCTGGTCGCCGGCGGCCTCGCTGCCTGCGGCGAGTCGTCGAGCCTGCAAGTCTCGGATGGAACAGGCCCCTCGCCCAAGCTGCCGGAGCCCAACAAGACGCTGATTCCGACCGTCAACATCGCCCCTGCCGTAGGCTGGGAAAAAGGCGCCAGGCCGGTCGCCGCGCCGGGCACACAAGTGGCTGCGTTCGCCGAGAACCTCGACCACCCGCGCTGGCTGTATGTGTTGCCCAACGGTGACGTGCTGGTAGCAGAAACCAATTCCCCCGCCAAACCGGATGATTCCAAAGGCATTCGCGGCTGGGTGATGGAAAAAGTCATGGGCCGCGCCGGTGCCGGTGTGCCCAGCGCCAACCGCATCACCTTGCTGCGTGACGTGGACAAGGACGGTGTGGCAGAGACCCGCACGGTTTTCCTGCAAAACCTCAATTCGCCGTTCGGCATGACCCTGGTGGGCAACAAGCTGTATGTCGCCGACACTGACCGCCTGATCAGCTTCCCGTATGAATCCGGGCAGACCTCGATCAGCGCGCAAGCGACCAAAGTGGTCGACCTGCCGGGCGGTACGCTCAATCACCACTGGACCAAGAACGTCATCGCCAGCAAGGATGGCAGCAAGCTGTACGTGACCGTGGGCTCCAACAGTAACGTGGCCGAGAACGGCATGGACAAGGAAGAAGGTCGTGCGGCGATCTGGGAAGTGGACGCGGCCACCGGCAACCACCGGATCTTCGCGTCCGGCCTGCGCAACCCCAACGGCATGGATTGGGAACCGAAGACCGGCAAGCTGTGGACGGCGGTCAACGAGCGCGACGAGATCGGCAGCGATCTGGTGCCTGACTACGTGACCTCGGTGCAGGACGGCGCATTCTACGGCTGGCCTTACAGCTATTACGGCCAGCACGTCGACGAGCGCGTCAAGCCGCAGAACCCGGCACTGGTCGCCAAGGCGATTGCCCCGGATTACGCAGTCGGTCCGCACACCGCTTCGCTGGGCCTGGTGTTCGCCGACGGCAAGACACTGGCTGCGCCGTTCAACGAGGGCCTGTTCATCGGCCAGCACGGCTCCTGGAACCGCAAACCGCACAGCGGCTACAAGGTGGTGTTCATTCCATTCAGCGGCGGCAAACCCAACGGCACACCGGTCGATGTGTTGACCGGCTTCCTCAACAAGGATGAAAAAGCCATGGGTCGCCCGGTTGGCGTGGTCAATGACCAGCGCGGCGGATTGCTGGTGGCCGACGATGTCGGCAACAAGATCTGGCGCGTGACATCCGCCAAGGCTGCTCAGTAACGCCGAGCGTAGAGGTTTGACGCAGAGCGTCGCACGATAGTTGAGATCATCGCTCCCTACGCTCCAGCACTCGGCGTTACACACAAGTCCTGGAGAGCCCGGAATACGTGCCTTTCAGGGTTCTGCCCGAAGGGCGTAGGAGCGAACTTGTTCGCGAAGGCGGTGTTTCAGAAGATGCATTTTCGGCGATCATACCGGCCCTTTCGCGAACAAGTTCGCTCCTACGGCCTACGGCCAGAATCTAAAGTAACGTTGAGCGCTCCGCGTGGGCGTGGGCATGCAGTTCTGGACGCTCATGAGCGCGCGCAGAGCAATCAGCGCGAAGCGCTTAAGGCCGATTCTGCGCCAGGCTGGCGGGCTGAATCACGCGCTTGGCGTTGAGGTAGGCTCTCTGCCAGTAAGGCTTGTCGAGGCTGTCGAGCTTGACCGTGCCGCCGGTGGCCGGCGCATGCACGAAGCGGCCTTCGCCGACATAGATCCCGGCGTGGGACACCTGAGAACCGCCCGATGTGGCGAAGAACACCAGATCACCTGACTGCAATTGCTCGCGACGAATATTCGGTGCGCCCATCACGATCATCTCGCGTGTGGAACGCGGCAGGGAAATGCCCGCCGCATCACGATAGACATAGCCTATAAGACCGCTGCAATCGAAACCGGAGTCAGGCGTGTTGCCGCCCCAGCGATAAGGCGTGCCAACCAGCCCCAACGCACGAAACAGCACGTCTTCGGCAGCCGGAGAAAGAATCTGGGGAGGTGCAGTGACCACCGGACGCTGAACGATCCGGGGCGCTTTGGGCGGAGGCGGCGCGCTGGCGCAGGCACCGAGCAACGCAGCAACAGAGATGACTAACAGGCGCAACGCAATCGACATAACCACAACAACCTATCCGGATGCGGCTTACGCTGCCGAGAAGCTCAAAAACGCAGAAAGACCCGAAGGTCTTGTACTGCGCGTTCTATTTATTTACGCCGCTTGGGCGCGGTCTTGACTGTAGTCGAAGTCATCGCCGTTGTCTGCGTGACTTCAGGTGTCGATTTTACTGCAACAGTACCCGGGGCCATCGCCAGAGGCCGCTTGGCCTCGATGAAGGTCTTGCTCCAGTAGGCGTCATCGAGGCTGTCGATGCGCACACCGCCGCTGCGGCGACTGCTGGAGTGGATGAACTGCCGATTACCGGCGTAGATCGCTGCATGGCTGACCTGACCGCGACCGCGAGTACTGAAGAACAGCACATCGCCCGGCTGAAGCTTGTTGCGCGCCACCAGAGGTGCGTTGACGTTGATCATTTCACGCGTGGAACGTGGCAGGCTCATGCCGGCCTCTTCGCGAAACAGATAACCGATGAAGCCGCTGCAATCGAAACCCGAAGAAGTCGACGTGCCGCCGAACTTGTAGCGTGTGCCGATCAGCGACTTGCCACGCTCCAGGATGCTGTCGGCCAGGGCCGGCAGTTGGTAAGACTTGTTATCAGCGAACTGGGACAGTTCGTCTTCGGTAGCGAGCTCGTCCTGCAGGACTGCCGCGTCGGCGCGACGGGCTGCGGACTGGGCATTTGCATTGATTGCGCTCTGATAGCGTGGAACTGGCTGGGCCTGTTCCTGCTGTGCGACCGGCATATTGGCCGAGCAACCGAAGAGAAATGTAACGAGTGCGAGAGGCACGAGGGGTGCGAAGCGAACAACTTGCATGGGCACAACCGTGGCTGACTAGTTAAGATGGCGAGACTATGCCTTTTATGAAGGTGATTTGCAAATTCAATCGAACTAGATGTGACTTATGAGTTCGGCCATGACATGTGCCGCGCGGTACGGCAAAAAGACGTCCATCTGCGCGCTGTGATCCGTCGGCTGCGGATTGATTTCTGCGGTAAAACCCCCGGAAACTCTGGTGCGAATGACCGGTTCGTGAATGTAGGGGAAGCTTGCGGTGGTGCCGATACTCAACACTGCGTCATAGCCTTTAGCCAGCTGTTCATGCAGTGTTTCCAGCGCTTTTTCGGGAAGCATTTCCTGAAAAAGAACGACGGACGGTCGCAAAATGCCACTACATGCCGGGCATAAGGGGGGCAAAGGACGCTGCAAGTGCTCACTCAATTGCGAATCCTCAGCACCGCAGGATTGGCAAAACAGTGGCGAGAGTTGCCCGTGAATTTCGATCAGGCGCTCCGGCGGACTGCCTGCCGCGCGATGGTAACCGTCGACGTTCTGGGTCAGTACCCAGCACTCGGGTTTGATGCGCTGCAACTGGGCGATGGCGTAATGCGCGACATTCGGCTCGCCACCCAGGCACGCCTTGCCCAGTTCGGCGATGTATTTCCAGCACAGCTCAGGATCACGACGCAGCATGGGCCCGGACAGGGCCATTTCGATAGGCAGGCCATCGTCGGTCTTGCCATTGTAGAGCCCGCCTACACCTCGATAGGTCGGCAGCCCCGAATCGGCAGACAGCCCCGCCCCGGTGATCACCAGAATCCGTTTTGCATGGCGCAAGGCAGCCGCCGTCTGCATCAACAGCGCCTGATCTACCACCCGAGGGTCTCTTTAAGGAAGGGAATGGTCAGCTTGCGCTTTTCCTGGAGTGACGCCTGATCGAGGCGCTCGAGCAATTCGAACAACGCGCTCATGCTGCGTGTACCACGCGTCAGGATGAAATGCCCGACATCGTCGGTCAGGTGCAGGCCGCGCCGTGAAGCACGCAGTTGCAGGGCACGCAGCTTGTCCTCGTCGGACAGCCCGCGCATCTGGAACACCAGCGCCATGGTCAGGCGCGATTTCAGGTCGGGAAGCTTTACCGGCAGTTCGCGGGGCGATTTGGACGCGGCAATCAGCAGACGACGGCCGCTGTCACGCAGGCGATTGAACAGATGAAACAGCGCTTCTTCCCAGTCCGGCTTGCCGACGATCGCCTGCAGGTCGTCCAGACACACCAGTTCGTACTGCTCCAGATGATCGAACAGCTCGATGCCTTCATCTATGACTTCGGCCAGCGGAAGATACACCGCTGGCTCGCCCAACTGTTCGAAACGCAGGCAGGCAGCCTGCAGCAGGTGCGTGCGCCCTACCCCGTCCTTGCCCCACAGATAGATGAGGCTTTCGGTCCAGCCAGCGTCGGCTTCGCACAGCCGCTCGACATAGCCGAGTGCAGCGGCGTTGGCGCCTGGATAGTAATTGACGAAAGTGGCGTCATCACGCAGACGCACACTCAGGGGCAGCTGAATCGGTTTCATGCTGACTAACGGCTCATGCAAACCGTCAAGGGCCTCTGTGTAAAGAGCGCAAAGTTTATACCCGTGACGCTGGTCGCACAATGCGACAGACCTCAAGCAAAATCAAAGGTTTGCGTCAGGGTGAGTGAAGCGCCGCCCAGTACGGGGCGTTTGAAGGGGCGCATACCCTCAAGGCATGAGCCTCTTCACCGGGCGGCGAAGAGGCTTGCGTCGACCTTACAGCTCCGGATCTTCCGCGCCTGCGTAGATTTCCGAGTCCTTGTACAAATCATGCATGTGCCGCACCAGCACCATGATCACCGCCGCCACCGGCAGGGCCAGCAGAATGCCGGTAAAACCGAACAGCTCGCCACCCGCCAGAATCGCGAAGATCACTGCGACCGGGTGCAGGCCGATGCGATCACCGACCAGCAAGGGCGTCAGCACCATCCCCTCGAGGGCCTGACCGATCATGAACACCGCCACGATCCCCATCATCGGGTACAGGTCACCGCCAAACTGGAACAGCCCGGCCACCAGCGCCGAACCGATACCGATCACGAACCCCATATAAGGCACGATGGCCGCCAGACCGGCAATCACGCCGATCAGCAGGCCCAGCTCCAGCCCGACCAGCATCAGACCGGCCGCGTAGATCACGCCAAGGCCGACCATCACCAGCAACTGACCGCGTATGAACGCGCCGAGCACTTCGTGGCACTCACCCGCCAGCTTGACGATCTGAGCTTCACGCTGACGCGGCAGCAGGCCGCGGATCTTGCCGGTCATGATGTCCCAGTCACGCAGCAGGTAGAAACACACCACGGGAATCAGTACCAGGTTGGTCAGCCAGCCGATCAGCGCCAGGCTGGAAGCCGTCGCCTGGGACAGCACGATAGAGACGATGTCCCCGGCCTGGCCCATATGCTCGGAGATGGCGGCCTTGATCTTGTCGAACTTCCAGAACCCGTCTGCCAGCCCGAACTTGGCCTGGACCCACGGCAACGCCGCGTGTTGCAGCCAGTCGAGAATCTGCGGCGCCAGCTCGTAGAGCCGGAATAACTGCTTGGCCAGCATCGGCACCAGAATCAGCAGTAACGCCATCAGCACCAGCGTGAACAGCCCGAACACGACTACGACGCTCAGGGTTCTGGACAGTCCGGCGCGCTCCAGGCGATCCACCAGCGGATCGCCCATATAGGCCAGTAGCAGCGCCACCAGAAAAGGAGTGAGGATCGGGTGCAACAGCACCACGAATGCGACCAGCAAGGCCAGGCCGCCGATCCAGAACCAACGCCGCATATCAGTCATCAACATCCCTCAAGCCAATGGAAAAGCGTTCTTGCCGGGTTACCAGCGGAAATAAAGTTGTGGCGCGGACGCCGGAACAATCATCGGTGCGGGCGCAGGTGCCGGAACAGCAGCGGCTCCATTGGCTGGCGCAACCGGCGCAGTCGCATCGACAGGCGCAGCAGGCGGCGTTGCGGTAGCGGCTGCTTCGGCTGCGGGCACTTCCTGCAGTTTGGCCAGCGACAACTGCGAGCGTAGCTGATCGGTGCTGCCGCTGACCTCAAACACCACTTTGTCGCCTTCGACAGAACTCAGACGCACGCCGAACGGTTCGAGTAACTGAAGCAGTTGCGCATAGCGCTCAAGCGTCATGCCCTGAACCTGGATCAGCATGCCGGTCGACGCACCGGGCTTGGCAACGAAGCGCGGCGCCAGACGCTCGCTTACCGACAGCAGCACCGCATCGGCCAGCGCCTCGGAGCTGGCACCGGTCGCGCTGCCCTGTTCACGCTGATCACCCAGCCACAAGCGCCATTTGCCCTGCCACTGACCGCCATCTTCCTTAGCATGCACAGCCAGTATCGCGTCGGCGCCATAGCGCTCGGAGGCTTCCTTGAGCGGTGCAGGGTCAGTGCCCTCCAGGGTCTTCGCATTACCGGTGCCCTGCTCGCTCAAATCAGCCAGCGGCAGACGCAGCGGCAGTCCGCGGTGCTGAGCGGCCTGGCGCAAGGGTTCGGCGGCGGCCTGACCGTCGCCGACCAGATTCGAGCCTTCCACCGAATCATTCAGCCACCAGCCGAGAATCGACGGACGATTGCTGCCCCAGATCGACAGACCCGCATCGCGCAACGCGCGTTCGGTGGTTGCCGGATCGAAGTCGACCAGCAGGGTCTCCGGCGGTCCGGCCTCGTAACCGTACTGGCTGATGATCTGCTGCGGGTCCTTGCGCAGCGCGGCGATGGCCGAACCCTGCACGGCCTTGGCGTCGCCGGTCAGGCGCAGCACCAGGGTGTCGACGGCGGCCTGCGTGGCCCGCGTGCGCTCATCGGGCGACTGGCCATTGACCGGTTCGCGAACCTGATAAAGGTTGCTGACCGTTTCGGCAAGGCTGGGAAGGCTGATCAGGGACAGACAGCCGATTAGAAGAATTCTGGAAAAACGCATGGACAGTTCCCGAACGGAAAAAAGTGAAAAGAAGCTGTTTCAGCAGGTATGCAAGTCTGGGACAGACGTGAGCCACCCATCATTCAGTTCGCGCATAAAGTACACCCTAAACGTCCAGGCTCGCACTCACAGGCCGCCGGGTTGAGTTTATTTGGTGCAACACCGCCCTGTTGTCGGCGCAAGGATGGCCCCTGATGAGCAAGCCTGATAAAATCGCGCGCCTTCGCAGACCGGCAATCGCCATGGCCCCAACATTACCACCGCATGACAGCGCGGTGCTGAAGGGGCCCTAACGCAGCGGTCGATACCTCCGAATCCCCCCTAAAGGCCTGGATTTTCTATGAGCAAGCAACCCTCCCTGAGCTATAAAGACGCCGGTGTAGACATCGACGCCGGTGAAGCATTGGTCGAACGCATCAAGAGCGTCGCCAAGCGCACCAAGCGTCCGGAAGTCATGGGCGGCCTGGGAGGCTTCGGCGCCCTCTGCGAAATCCCGGCCGGCTACAAGCAACCGGTTCTGGTTTCCGGCACTGACGGCGTGGGCACCAAGCTGCGTCTGGCGCTGAACCTGAACAAGCACGACACCATCGGCATCGATCTGGTCGCCATGTGCGTCAATGACCTGGTGGTCTGTGGTGCAGAACCGCTGTTCTTCCTCGATTACTACGCCACCGGCAAGCTCAACGTCGACACCGCTGCTCAGGTCGTCACCGGCATCGGCGCCGGCTGCGAACTGGCCGGTTGCTCGCTGGTGGGTGGTGAAACCGCTGAAATGCCGGGCATGTACGAAGGCGAAGACTACGACCTGGCAGGCTTCTGCGTCGGCGTGGTGGAAAAGGCCGAGATCATCGACGGCTCGAAAGTCGCTGCCGGTGATGCCCTGCTCGCCCTGCCATCGTCCGGCCCGCACTCCAACGGCTACTCGCTGATCCGCAAGATCATCGAGGTGGCAGGTGCCGATATCGAAAACATCCAGCTGGACGGCAAACCGCTGACCGAACTGCTGATGGCACCGACCCGCATCTACGTGAAGCCGCTGCTCAAGCTGATCAAGGAAACCGGCGCGGTCAAGGCCATGGCCCACATCACCGGTGGCGGCCTGCTTGACAACATCCCACGCGTACTGCCGCAAGGCGCTCAGGCTGTGGTCGACGTCGCCAGCTGGCAGCGTCCGGCTGTGTTCGACTGGCTGCAGCAGCAAGGCAACGTTGCGGAAAACGAGATGCATCGCGTGCTGAACTGCGGCGTTGGCATGGTGATCTGCGTCGCTCAGGAGCACGTCGAAGCGGCCCTGAAAGTACTGCGTGACGCAGGCGAGCAGCCTTGGGTGATCGGCCAGATCGCCAGCGCTGCCGAAGGCGCCGCACAAGTAGAGCTGAAAAACCTCAAGGCGCATTGATGCCAGCCATCTGCGAAGTCGTGGTGCTGCTGTCCGGCACCGGCGGCAACCTGCAAGCGATGATCGACAGCTTCAAGGACGAGGCCAGCCCCGTCCGCATCCGCGCGGTGATATCCAACCGCGCAGATGCGTTCGGCCTGCAACGCGCCCGGGACGCAGGCATCGAAACCTGCGTACTGGATCACACCGCGTACGACGGCCGTGAGGCCTTCGATGCAGCGCTGATTGAACGGATCGACGCCTTTCAGCCACAGTTGGTGGTATTGGCCGGGTTCATGCGCATTCTCAGCGCAGGGTTCGTTCGCCACTATCATGGCCGTCTGCTGAATATCCACCCTTCCCTGCTGCCGCGTTACAAAGGCTTGCACACGCACAAGCGTGCGCTGGAGGCCGGCGACGCCGAGCATGGCTGCAGCGTGCATTTCGTTACCGAGGAACTCGATGGCGGCCCACTGGTCGTACAGGCAGTTATTTCGGTACAGTTGCACGACACGCCCGCAACGCTCGCGCAACGGGTCCATGTTCAAGAGCACCGTATTTACCCACTGGCCATTCGCTGGTTTGCCGAAGGCCGACTGAGCCTTGGTGAACAAGGTGCGTTACTCGATAGCCAGTTACTCCCGGCCAGCGGCCATCTGATTCGACATTAGGAGATACTATGCGTCGCGCTCTGCTCTTCGCTTTCGCTCTGCTCGCATTGCCTGCCGTACAGGCCGCAGACCTTCAACCCTTCTCCGCCAGCTACACCGCCGACTGGAAACAACTGCCCATGAGCGGCACGGCTGAACGCAGCCTGGAAGCCGGCGCCAATGGCACCTGGACCCTGAGCTTCAAGGCCTCGATGATGATCGCCAGCCTGACTGAAGTCAGCACACTGAAGGTCGACAAGGACACCCTGCTGCCACAGACCTACAATTTCGAGCGCAGCGGCCTGGGCAAATCCAAGAAGGTCGATCTGGCGTTCGACTGGAACACCAAGTTCGTCACCGGCACCGACCGTGGCGATGCGATCAAGCTGCCGCTCAACCGTGGCATTCTCGACAAGTCCACCTATCAGCTGGCGTTGCAACATGACATCGCTGAGGGCAAGAAGAGCATGAGCTATCAGGTTGTCGACGGTGATGAAGTAGACACCTACGACTTCCGCGTGCTGGGTTCGGAAAAAGTCACCACCAAGACAGGCCAGGTCGATGCGATCAAGGTCGAGCGCGTACGTGACCCGACGCAAAGCAAGCGCACCACCGTGCTGTGGTTCGCCAAGGATTGGGATTACCTGCTGGTCCGCCTGCAACAGGTCGAAACCGACGGCAAGGAATACAACATCGTCTTGCTGGACGGCACCGTCAACGGCAAGGCCGTCAAAGGCAGCTGATTGCCCTGACCGCCCGCACCACAGAGCCCCGCTTGTTAGCGGGGCTTTTTATTGGCTGAAGGCATGCGACGCACGATAGTTACGATCATCGTTCCTCACGCTCCAGCGTGGGGATGCAGGTCTCGACGCTCTGCGTCGTCAAGAGGACGCGGAGCGTCCGGAACGGCATGCGACGCAGAGCGCCGCACGATAGTTGCGATGATCGTTCCGCAAGCTCCAGCATGGGAATGCAGGTCTCGACGCTCTGCGTCGTCAAGAGGACGCGGAGCGTCCAGAAAGGCATGCGATGCAGAGCGCCGCACGATAGTTGCGATGATCGTTCCTCACGCTCCAGCGTGGGAATGCAGTTCTCGACGCTCTGCGTCGTCACGAGGACGCGGAGCGTCTGGAACGGCGTTTTCACGTGCGTTCGGACAGCCTCGAAGCACATGAAACATCCTTCATTTTGCCTCCACCGCGCTGTAAGCCTCGCCATGCAAGGGCTGCAGAAGATCGATCAGTTTCTGACCACTGGGGAACCTGAACAGGCTATTTACTTAGGCAGCTAACAAATCCTATAAAAGAGTCCTGCGACACATCGCCGCAGCATCCAGAGGCCTGACCATCAAGGCCATCAAAGTCAGGAGCTTACTACTATGACTGTCAGAGTTACTGAACGCGACGACGCCCACCTCTCTCACGAAGCCGTTGCCGACGGCATCCAGATCTGGGATGTGCACCAACAGGACCAACTGGTCGGCATGTTCCACGTTGAGTCCGATGCCCTTCGCTATAAGGAAGAGCTGGAAGCGCTGGAAAGCCAGGGCAACCACTGAACAATTCCAAGAACAGAAAAAGACAAAACCCGCTGAATGCGGGTTTTGTTTTGACAACTCAATGACCGCGCCGTGGGCTTACCACATCAGATCGTCAGGCACCTGATACGCCGCGTACGGGTCGTCTGCATCCGGCGCTTCGGTCGGGGTGTTGAGCAGCACGATACGACGCGGGTCACGCTCCTGAATCTTCAGCGCAGCCTCACGCGGAATGATCTCGTAACCGCCGCCGTGGTGAACGATGGCCAGTGAACCGCTGCTGAGCTTGTTGCGCACCATGGCGTTGACCGGGATGCGCTTGACCTTCTTGTCGTCAACGAAGTTGTAGTAATCCTCGGTGATCAGCTTGGGCAGGCGCGACACTTCGATCAGTTGCTTGACCTGAGCGGTACGGGCTTTCTGCTCGACCTTCTCCTGCTGCTGACGGTTCAGCTCCTGGTCACGCCTGGCCTTCTCGGCCATGGCCTCCTGGGCCGCACGCTTTTGCGAGTCATCGGCCTGAGCCTGACCCTTGTGCACCAGACGCTGCTCTTTCTGCTTTTCTTTGCCGACCTGCTTGGCCTGCTTTTGGTTGACCAGACCTGCCTTGAGCAACTGATCGCGAAGGGAAAGGCTCATTGTCTACTCACTTATACCGTTACCGCACACTCAGCCGCAGCCGGGTGTGCTCTTTTCCTGACGTTTGGCTTCGCCCCACAACGCGTCCATTTCTTCGAGCGAGCACGCTTCGATAGGACGCTGCAGGTGGCGCAAAGCCTGTTCAATGAATCGGAAGCGTCTGTCGAACTTGCTATTGGCCGAGCGTAGCGCAGTTTCCGGGTCGACCTTAAGGTGTCGGGCCAGGTTGACGACGCTGAACAGCAGGTCGCCGACTTCCTCGGCAATGCCCTCGGCGTCATTGTCGACCATGGCCTCGAGAATTTCATCGAGTTCTTCACGCACCTTGTCGACCACCGGCAATGCCGCAGGCCAGTCGAAACCCACCTGCGCTGCACGCTTCTGCAGTTTGGCCGCACGACTCAACGCGGGCAAGGCCCTCGGCACGTCGTCGAGCAACGACAACTGCTCGGGCACACCGGCCTTTTCGGCACGCTCCTCGGCCTTGATTTCGTCCCAACGACGATTGACCTGCTCGTCGGTCAGGCGCGGCGTTTCTGCCGGCGCGTACAGCTCGCCAGTCGGAAACACGTGCGGATGGCGACGCAGCAACTTGCGGGTAATACCGTCGATGACATCGTCGAATTCAAACCGGCCTTCCTCTTTGGCCAACTGCGCATAGAAGACCACCTGAAACAGCAGGTCTCCCAGCTCGCCCTTCAGATGATAGAGGTCGCCCTGTTCGATGGCATCAGCCACTTCATAGGCTTCTTCCAGCGTGTGCGGCACGATGCTGGCGTAGGTCTGCTTCAGGTCCCACGGACAGCCGAACTGCGGATCACGCAGCCGGGCCATGAGGTGCAGCAGGTCTTGAACTGTGTACATAGGCTTCCTTCGGTCGCAGCGGTTTAGCTTCAAGCTTCAAGCTTCAAGCTAGAAGCCACCGCAATCTGCTTTAGCTTTAGCTTTAGCTTTAGCTTTAGCTTTAGCTTTAGCTTTAGCTTTAGCTTTAGCTTGCAGCTTGCAGCTTGCAGCTTATAGCTTATAGCTGCCCCTAGGGCGTCCTGTTCCTGCGCGTTTCAATGATGTTCGGCAACTGGGAAATGCGCCCCAGCAACCGCCCCAGCGCGTCCAGACCCGGAATCTCGATGGTCAGAGACATGAGCGCTGTGTTGTCTTCCTTGTTCGAACGGGTATTGACCGCCAGCACGTTGATCCGCTCGTTGAGCAGCACCTGGGTGACGTCTCGCAGCAAGCCGGAACGGTCGTAGGCACGGATGATGATGTCCACCGGATAAGTGAGCACCGGCACCGGCCCCCAACTGACCTGAATGATCCGCTCGGGCTCGCGACCGCCCAATTGCAGCACCGAAGCGCAATCCTGACGGTGAATGCTGACGCCACGACCCTGAGTGATATAACCGACGATCGCATCGCCCGGCAGTGGCTGGCAGCAGCCGGCCATCTGCGTCATCAGGTTGCCGACGCCCTGAATCTGAATATCGCCACGCTTGCCGGGCTTGTAGCCGGTGGCCTTGCGCGGGATCAGCTCCAGCTGTTCATTGACGCGATCAGGCTCAACCTGCTGCTGAGCCAGATTGACCAGTTGCGCCAGACGCAGATCGCCCGCACCCAATGCCGCAAACATGTCGTCGGCGGTCTTGTGATTGGCCTTGTCCGCCAGCTTGTCGAAATCGACCTGCGGCAACGCTAGGCGCGCCAGTTCGCGTTCGATCAGGGTTCTGCCGGCGGCGACGTTCTGGTCGCGGGCCTGCAACTTGAACCAGTGAACGATCTTGGCCCGCGCACGCGAGGTGGTGATGTAGCCCAGGTTCGAGTTCAGCCAGTCGCGGCTCGGCGTACCGTGCTTGCTGGTGATGATCTCGACCTGCTCGCCGGTCTGCAGGCTGTAGTTGAGCGGTACGATGCGGCCATTGATCTTCGCACCCCGGCAGTTATGGCCGATTTCGGTGTGCACCCGATAGGCGAAGTCCAGCGGTGTCGCGCCCTTGGGCAGGTCGATGGCGTGGCCATCCGGGGTGAAGACGTAGACGCGGTCAGGCTCGATATCAACCCGCAACTGATCGGCCAGACCGCCGATGTCGCCCAGCTCTTCATGCCATTCGAGCACCTGACGCAGCCAGGAAATCTTCTCTTCGTAATGATTGGAGCCGGATTTGACGTCGGTGCCTTTATAGCGCCAGTGCGCACAAACGCCCAGCTCGGCCTCTTCATGCATGGCGTGGGTGCGAATCTGCACTTCCAGCACCTTGCCTTCCGGCCCGATCACCGCGGTGTGCAGCGAGCGATAGCCGTTTTCCTTGGGGTTGGCGATGTAATCGTCGAACTCTTTGGGAATATGCCGCCACAAGGTGTGCACGATACCCAGCGCGGTGTAGCAGTCGCGCATTTCCGGGACCAGCACACGCAACGCACGCACGTCATAGATCTGGCTGAACGCCAGGCCCTTGCGCTGCATTTTGCGCCAGATGGAGTAGATATGCTTGGCACGGCCGCTGATGTCAGCGGTCACGCCGGTGGCCTGCAGCTCGTTATCGAGTTGAGACATGACGTCGCTGATGAAGCGCTCGCGGTCCAGCCTGCGTTCATGCAGCAGCTTGGCGATCTGCTTGTATTGATCGGGCTCCAGGTAGCGGAAGGACAGGTCTTCCAGCTCCCACTTGATGTGACCGATGCCCAGGCGGTGGGCCAGCGGTGCATAGATGTCGAAGACTTCGCGGGCCACACGGTTGCGTTTTTCGTCGTCGGCGTTCTTCACCGCACGAATCGCGCAGGTACGTTCGGCCAGCTTGATCAGCGCAACGCGAACGTCGTCGACCATCGCCACCAGCATCTTGCGCAGGTTTTCCACCTGCGCCTGACTGCCGAGCACCAATGACTGACGAGGGCTGAGGCTGGCGCTGATCGCGGCCATGCGCAGCACGCCGTCGATGAGTTTGGCGACCGTTGCGCCAAAGCGCTGCTCGACGTCCGGCAGCGCAATGAGACCTTCACGCACGCCACGGTAAATGACCGCAGCGACCAGCGAATCCTGATCCAGCTTGAGGTCAGCCAGGATCTCCGCGATTTCCAGACCGGTCTGGAAACTGGAGGTGCCCTCTGCCCAATGATTCTTGTGAGCCTTGTCGGTCTGCTCGGCTTCCCGGGCAAATTCACAGGCCTTTTTCATGACTTCCCGGTCCAGGACCAGGTCGACGCTGACAATATGATCGAGCCACGCGTCGAGATTGATACTGCCGTCTGTGTTTATCGGCTGGTTCGCTCTCACCTGTACCATGCTGCTTACCTTCCCTACGGCGCGATGAATAGCGCCATCAGTCGCCAGCCTTCTGAGCGAATGCCACTTGCCGGGCAAGCAAGGACCGGCATTCGCGGGCCAGTCGGATTAAATGAGATTCCTTGTCAGCAACGAACTCGTTCCAGTGAACGCCGCTCACTTACTCATTTCAAATAAAGCCATCGCCTCGACATGCGCCGTCTGAGGAAACATATCGAGGATTCCGGCACGTTTTAATCGGTAGCCCTGACGGATCAGTTCGACCGCGTCACGAGCCAAAGTTGCCGGGTTGCATGAAACATAAAGCAGTCGCCGGGCCCCCGTCTTTCTGATCTGGCGGACCACTTCAAAGGCTCCGTCACGCGGTGGGTCCAAGAGTACCGCAGAAAACCCCTCTGCCGCCCAGTCGGCCTGTGTCAGCGGCTGGGAAAGATCCGCCTGAAAAAACCGCACATTGTGCAGATCATTACTCATTGCGTTGACGGCTGCACGCTCGACCATGGTCGCAACGCCTTCGACCGCCACCACGTCCCTGGCCAGCCCCGCCAGTGGCAAGGCGAAATTGCCCAGACCACAGAACAGATCCATGACACGCTCATCTTTTGCAGGCGCCAGCCATTGCAGGGCCTGCTCGATCATCGCGGTATTGACCGCCGCGTTGACCTGAATGAAATCTCCCGGTCGCCAGGCCAGTTGCAGGTTCCACGGCTCCAGCCGGTAGCCCAGCGTATCGCCGGGGCTGGCCGGTTGCGGCTCGCCTTCGCCGTGTAGCCACAGCTGCGCGTCGTGCCTGGAGCAAAACGCCTGCAACAGCGCCAGGTCGGCCTCGGCAAGCGACGCGGTGTGGCGCAACAACACGGCAGTCGCAACCCCACTGAACAGCTCGACGTGACCCAGCACCTGCGGCTTGCTGAAACTTTTCAGCATGCCAGGCAACTCATTCATGATCGGTTGCAAGGCTTGTACCAGCACTGGACAGTGTTCGATGCTGACGATGTCCTGGCTGGCGGCTGCGCGGAACCCCACATCCAGCCTTTTGGCCTTGGCATCCCAGCGAACCGCGACCCGCGCGCGTCGGCGATAGGCCAGCTCGGCACCACTCAAAGGTGCCGCCCATTCATCCGGCACCACGTTCGCCACGCGCAGCAACTGCTCGGCGAGCATGCGCTGTTTCAGGGCAAGCTGTTCTTCATGGGGCACATGCTGAACACTGCAGCCGCCGCAGCGACCGAAATACTCACAGGCCGGAGCGCGACGCATGGCGCTGGCAGTGAACACCCGCTCGGTGCGCGCCTCGACGACCTTGCCGCGCGCATTGAGTACGCGCGCCTCGACCTCTTCGCCGGCCAGACTGCCGGCGACAAACCAGGTTTTACCCTCGAGAAAGGCGATACCGCGACCGTCGTCGGACAGCCGCTCAATGGTCAGCCGCTGCTTTTTACCGGCAGGAATCTGTACGGTTTTAACGCCGCCCGCAGGCTGAAAGCGCAAACCTCTTTCATGCTTGGCCATCAGTTGGGCGAATCATAGACGCCGGTCGACAGGTAACGGTCGCCTCGGTCACAGATGATCGCCACAATCACGGCGTTTTCGACTTCACGAGAAATACGCAATGCCCCGGCGACCGAGCCACCGGACGACACGCCACAGAAGATGCCTTCTTCGCGAGCGAGGCGGCGCATGGTGTCTTCGGCTTCGCTCTGGCCCATGTCGATGATGCGGTCGACACGGTCCGACTGATAGATTTTCGGCAGGTATTCCTGCGGCCAGCGGCGAATACCGGGGATCGAAGCGCCCTCCATCGGTTGCAGACCGACGATCTGCACGTCGGGATTCTGCTCCTTGAGGTAGCGCGAGGTGCCCATGATGGTGCCGGTGGTGCCCATCGAACTGACGAAATGGGTCACGGTACCGCCCGTCTGCCGCCAGATTTCCGGACCGGTGGACGTGTAATGCGCCTCGGGGTTGTCGCCATTGGCAAACTGATCGAGCACCTTGCCACGGCCTTCGGCCTGCATGCGCTCGGCCAGATCACGGGCACCTTCCATGCCGTCATCCTTGCTGACCGAAATCAGCTCGGCGCCATAGGCGGTCATCGCGGCCTTGCGTTCGGCACTGGAGTTGTCCGGCATGATCAGAATCATCCGGTAGCCCTTGATCGCCGCAGCCATGGCCAGCGCGATTCCGGTATTGCCGGAGGTGGCTTCGATCAGCGTGTCACCCGGATGGATCTGGCCGCGCAACTCGGCGCGGGTGATCATCGACAAGGCCGGGCGGTCTTTTACCGAGCCAGCGGGGTTGTTACCTTCGAGTTTCAACAGGAGGGTATTGCTGGTATTACCCGCCATGCGTTGCAGACGCACCAGCGGGGTGTTGCCGACGCAATCGGCAATGGTTTGATACTGCAGGGTCATGGCGTCTTCGCAATCCAGACTGCGGGGGGTGCCTATCATAACGGCAAACGGCCAAAGCCCATATCACGCAAAGTGCGCTGCTTATTCCCAAAAAGAATAACCACCGATTTTTCCGCTGCCACCCCGCCCTGCATAGAGAGTTAGGTGCCCATGCCGACGGTAAATGGCTAAACTCTCCCCCTTGTGCCGATACAGCAAGGCAGCCGATGCCTGATATCGACGGACTGATACGTGTTGCCGGAGGAAGAGCGTGCTGACCAAGCTGGGTATAAAAGGCCGTGTGCTGCTACTGACTATTTTGCCTGCCAGCCTGATGGCGGCGATGCTCGGTGGCTATTTCACCTGGATGCAGTTGAGCGAACTGCAAAGCCAGCTGCTGCAACGCGGCGAAATGATCGCCCAGGATCTGGCGCCCCTTGCCGCCAACGCACTGGGGCGCAAGGACAAAGTGCTGCTCAGTCGCATCGCCACCCAGACGCTGGAACAGACCGACGTGCGCGCCGTGTCGTTTCTCGACACCGATCGCACGGTACTGGCCCACGCCGGGCCGACCATGATCAGCCCGTCGCCGATTGGCAGCGGGTCGCAGTTGCTCAGCTCGACCGGCACCGACGCCACGCGCTACCTGCTGCCGGTATTCGGCAGTCAACGCCACCTGACCAGCCCGATCATTCCTGCCGAAGCCGACACCCTGCTGGGCTGGGTCGAGCTTGAAATATCCCATAACGGTACGCTGCTGCGCGGCTACCGAAGCCTGTTTGCCAGCCTGCTGCTGATCCTCACCGGGCTGGCGTTCACCGCAACCCTCGCGGTACGCATGAGCCGCACCATCAACGGGCCGATGAGCCAGATCAAGCAGGCCGTGTCGCAACTCAAGGACGGCAATCTGGAAACCCGTCTGCCACCGCTGGGCAGCCGCGAGCTGGACGAACTGGCGTCGGGCATCAACCGCATGGCGGCGACGCTGCAGAACGCGCAGGAAGAACTGCAACTGAGCATCGATCAGGCGACCGAGGATGTCCGGCAGAATCTGGAGACCATCGAAATCCAGAACATCGAACTCGACCTGGCACGCAAGGAAGCGCTGGAAGCAAGTCGGATCAAGTCGGAATTCCTGGCCAACATGAGCCATGAAATTCGCACGCCGCTCAATGGCATTCTGGGCTTCACCCATTTGCTGCAGAAAAGCGAGCTGACGCCGCGCCAGTTCGACTACCTGGGCACCATCGAGAAGTCCGCCGACAACCTGTTGAGCATCATCAACGAGATTCTCGACTTCTCGAAGATCGAGGCCGGCAAGCTGGTGCTCGACAATATCCCGTTCAACCTGCGCGACCTGTTGCAGGACACCCTGACCATCCTCGCCCCGGCGGCGCACGCCAAGCAGCTGGAACTGGTCAGTCTGGTGTACCGCGATACGCCACTGGCGCTGTCCGGCGACCCGCTGCGTCTGCGGCAGATCCTGACCAATCTGGTCAGCAACGCGATCAAGTTCACCCGCGAAGGCACGATCGTCGCGCGCGCCATGCTCGAAGATGAAACCGAAGAGCACGCGCAACTGCGCATCAGCGTGCAGGACACCGGGATCGGTCTGTCCAGCCAGGATGTGCGAGCGCTGTTCCAGGCCTTCAGCCAGGCCGATAACTCGCTTTCGCGCCAACCGGGCGGTACCGGACTGGGTCTGGTGATCTCCAAGCGCCTGATCGAACAGATGGGCGGTGAAATCGGTGTCGACAGCACACCGGGCGAAGGTTCGGAATTCTGGATCAGCCTGAAACTGCCCAAGGCCCGCGAAGACAAGGAAGAATCACTCAATATTCCGCTCGGCGGCCTGCGCGCCGCAGTGCTTGAACATCATGACCTGGCGCGTCAGGCGCTGGAGCATCAGCTGGAAGACTGCGGCCTGCAGACCATCGTGTTCAATAATCTGGAAAACCTGCTCAACGGCGTGACCGCAGCGCACGAAACGCCAGCAGCCATCGATCTGGCGGTACTTGGCGTGACGGCGCTGGAAATCTCTCCGGAACGGCTGCGCCAGCACATCTGGGACCTGGAAAACCTCAATTGCAAGGTCATGGTGCTGTGCCCGACCACCGAGCACGCGCTGTTCCAGTTGGCGGTCCACGATGTCTACACGCAACTGCAGGCCAAGCCCGCCTGCACGCGCAAACTGCAAAAAGCCCTGTCCGAGCTGATCGCGCCGCGAGCGGTGCGTGCCGACATCGGCCCGCCACTGTCGAGCCGCGCACCGCGAGTGCTGTGCGTGGACGACAACCCGGCCAACCTGCTGCTGGTACAGACCCTGCTCGAAGACATGGGCGCTGAAGTGGTCGCTGTCGAGGGCGGCTACGCAGCGGTCAATGCCGTGCAACAGGAAGCGTTCGACCTGGTGTTGATGGACGTGCAGATGCCCGGCATGGACGGTCGGCAGGCTACCGAGGCGATCCGTGCCTGGGAGGCCGAACGCAACCAGAGCTCGCTGCCGATCGTGGCCCTCACCGCGCATGCGATGGCCAATGAAAAACGCTCACTGCTGCAAAGCGGTATGGACGACTACCTGACCAAGCCGATCAGCGAACGGCAGCTGGCGCAGGTGGTGCTCAAGTGGACCGGGCTGGCGCTGCGCAACCCTGCGCCGGAACGCCAGAATGAAGCGCTCGAGGTGCACGTCGGGCCGCTGGTGCTGGATCATGAAGAAGGGTTGCGCCTGGCTGCGGGCAAGGCGGATCTCGCCGCCGACATGCTGGCCATGCTGCTGGCCTCACTGGACGCCGACCGCGAAGCCATTCGTGTGGCGCGTGCCAACCAGGATGTACACGCCTTGATCGAACGCATCCACCGTCTGCACGGCGCAACGCGTTATTGCGGCGTTCCCCAGCTGCGCAGTGCCTGCCAACGCGCCGAAACCCTGCTCAAGCAGAACGCCCCGCACACCGAAGAGGCCCTTAACGATCTGGACAAGGCCATCATTCGCCTGGAAGCCGAGGCGCGGGTCATGGTTTGAGCGTGCGGCGCGACACCTTTCGTGCCTGACGCTCCAGCGTGGGCGGAGCATGTTAGGATGCGCGCAATTTTGGAGGACCCATGGTCGAACACGATTTTCGCTACAGCATGCTCAACCCCCAGCACACACTGACCGAATGCCGCACGCTGGCGCCCGGTCGCTACCAGGTCACCGGCAACGGCGGCTCGATTCACGACAACGACCAGTTGCTGGTGACCATCAAAGGCAGCAAAAGCCTGCACATGCGCCTCACCGTCGAGAAAGTCCGGCACCTGATCAACCCGCCCGGCCAGTGGATTGCGGTGGCTAAAGGCCCGGTATTCGACGAGTTGGCGATCCATCAGTGGAAAGTGCATTGCGACAGCTGCGCCGCCGAACTGAACTTCGAGTTCATGGTAGAGAGCAAGCTGGGCGTCAAGGCGCAGAAACCGGCCGCTACCGCGCGCATCGCGGAGCTGGGCTGGAAAACCGATGGCGAGAAGCACTTCTGCAAGAAGTGCCAGGAGAAAGCGGCATGAAACAGTTTGCGCTCCTGAGCCTGATCGGCGGCGCGCTGCTGGTTGGTTGTACTGCTGACCCGCTGCCGATCCAGCAGGATCACAGCTATGTAACCGAGTGGATCGGCGAGCGTCCGCTGATCGATAACAGTCGTTTGACCATGACGCTGGGTGCCGATGGTCGTGCGTATGGCAATGCGGGCTGCAACCATTGGTTTGCGCCCTATACGCTGAACGATCACAGCATCAGTTTCGGCCCGCTGGGCAGGACGCGCAAGATGTGTGCGCCGGCGTTGATGGAGCAGGAGCAGCGTTTTATCAAGGCGATGAGCAGTGTGCAGCGCTGGGATATCTCGCCCATCGAGCAGTTGCGTCTGTGGCCAACGCAGGGCAAGCCGTTGCGTTTCTGGCTGGAAGATAGCTGATTGTAACTATCGTGCCGAAGCTCAGCGTAACTTGCGACGCAGAGCGTCTAGAACTGCATTCCCACGCTGGAGCGCAGGGAACGATCACTATCGTGCGACGCTCCGCGTCGCATGCCGTTCTGGACGCTCCGCGTCCTCGTTGCTACGCCAAGCGTCGAAAATCGATCCGATCAGCCCTCGCCGCGCAGTGTCTTGAGCTTCTGGATCACGGTCGCGGCTGATTGTTCGCCGAGCAGTTGTTCGCGCATTTTGCCCTTGTCGTCGATGATGTAGGTCACCGGCAGCGCCTCGGAGGGCGGCAGGCTGTATTGCTCGGCTGGGTCCTGAGCGAGCACGGTGAATTTGATGCCCAGTGCATTGGCAGCGTTTTTCAGTTCGTCGCCCTGCAGGTTGTCGAAGTTGACCCCCAGCACGGTGACTTTCTGGTCCTTGAGCTGTTCGGACAATGCATTGAACTCCGGAACCTCTGTACGGCAGGGGCCACACCATTCGGCCCAGTAGTTGACTACCAGCCAGTGCCCCTTGATGCGTTCGCTGGCGACCTTCTGGCCATTCTGATCATTGCCCAGGTCCACGCCACATCCGCTGAGCAGCAAGCTGCCGAAAAGTATCACCGCTGCTGTTAATCGCCTTGCCATTTGCTTGTTTCCTCGCCCCGTTCAACCTGCAATTACTTATACCCACGCCACGACTATTGACCATTCGATATGTCGGACAGTGCCATCGCTGGTTAGAATACGCCACCCCACACAAGATGCGACGAGCAAATGACCGATCTGACGCTGTATCACAACCCGCGCTGCAGCAAGTCCCGCGGCGCGCTGGAACTGCTTCAGGCCCGCGGCCTGACGCCGGACATCGTCCTGTACCTGGAAACCCCGCCCGACGCCGACCGTGTGCGCGACCTGCTCGGCAAGCTGGGCATCGGTGCCCGGCAACTGCTGCGTACCGGCGAGGACGATTACAAGCAACTCAATCTGGCCGACCCGAGCCTGAGCGACGAGCAGCTGATCGCCGCCATGGCCGCTCACCCCAAACTCATCGAACGACCGATTCTGGTCGCTGGCGACAAGGCTGTCATTGGCCGCCCACCCGAGAACATTCTGGAGCTGCTGCCGTGAGCACACCCTACATTCTGGTCCTTTATTACAGCCGCAACGGCTCCACCAGCGAAATGGCCCGGCAGGTTGCCCGCGGCATCGAACTGGGCGGCATGGAAGCGCGGTTGCGCACCGTGCCCGCCGTTTCCGCCGACTGCGAAGCGACCGCCCCCGAGATTCCGGAAAGCGGCGCGCTGTACGCGACCCTCGACGACCTGAAAAACTGCTCCGGCCTGGCACTGGGCAGCCCGACGCGCTTCGGCAACATGGCCGCGCCGCTGAAATACTTCCTCGACGGCACCAGCAACCTGTGGCTGACCGGCGCACTGGTCGGCAAACCGGCTGGCGTCTTTACCTCCACTGCCAGCCTGCACGGCGGTCAGGAAACCACGCTGATGTCGATGCTGCTGCCCCTGCTGCACCACGGCATGCTGATCATGGGCCTGCCCTATAGCGAATCGGCGCTGCTGGAAACCACCGGGGGTGGCACGCCCTACGGTCCCAGCCATCACGCAGGTGCCGACGGCAAGCGCGCGCTGGACCGTCATGAAACCGACCTGTGCCGCGCGCTGGGCCAGCGTCTGGCCAAGACCGCGGTGCAACTGGACGCGCCGCGCAGTTGAACCGGCAGAACGCCGGGGGCTTTCAGTTAAATCGTAAACTTGCAGGGCAAGGGTCGGTCTGACCCCTTGTCCTGCCTGTTGAATTTCTTTGGAGAACCGATGCACGACTACAAATGGCTGAACGAGTATTGCCTGAATCGATTCGGCTCCGCCAAAGCTCTGGAAGCTCATCTGCCCTCCCCCAAGACACCCAGACAACTGCAAGCCATCAGCGCCGACCGCTACCTGTCGACCATGGCCCTGCGGGTTTTCCGCGCAGGCCTGAAACACAGCCTGGTAGACGCCAAATGGCCAGCGTTCGAGGAAGTGTTCTTTCGCTTCGACCCGGAGAAAGTCGTGCTGATGGGCGCCGATCATCTGGAGCGACTGATGCAGGACGCGCGCATCATTCGCCACCTGGGCAAGCTCAAGAGCGTGCCGCGCAACGCGCAGCTGATTCTGGACATCGAGCAGGAGCATGGCAGTTTCGGCACGTTCATCGCCGAATGGCCGGTCGATAACATCACCGGCCTGTGGCAGTACATCGCCAAACACGGCAACCAGATGGGCGGCCTGTCAGCGCCGCGCTTTCTGCGCATGATCGGCAAGGACACCTTCATTCCGACCTGGGATGTGGTTGCCGCCCTGAACGCGCAGGATATCGTCGACCGTGTGCCGAGCAGCAAACGCGATCAGGCGATCGTGCAGGACGTCTTCAACCAGTGGCACGCAGAAAGCGGTCGGCCGATGTGCCAGCTGTCAGCCATGCTGGCGTTCACCGTCAACCACTGAGCATTGTCAGATATTCACCACATTGACGAACCGTGATGCTGCGGTTTCGTCGATGCGCAGATTGGTGAAGTCGAACAGGTTGCGATCGGCCAGCTGCGAGGGCTGCACGTTCTGCAGGGCGCGGAAGATGCTCTCCGTGCGGCCCGGTGTCTTGCGCTCCCAGTCCTGCAGCATCTCCTTGACCACCTGACGCTGAAGGTTTTCCTGCGAGCCGCAGAGGTTGCACGGGATGATCGGAAACTGCTTGAGGTCCGAGTAGGCCTGGATGTCCTTCTCGTGGCAGTACGCCAACGGACGAATCACCACGTTGCGGCCGTCATCGGCACGCAGCTTGGGCGGCATGGCCTTGAGCGAGCCATTGAAGAACATGTTGAGAAAGAATGTCTCGACGATGTCGTCACGGTGGTGCCCGAGCGCCATCTTGGTGGCGCCGATCTCGTCAGCGAAGGTGTACAGCGTGCCGCGACGCAGCCGTGAACACAGGGAGCAGGTGGTCTTGCCTTCCGGGATCAATTCCTTGACCACTGAATACGTGTCTTTCTCGACGATGTGGTACTCGATACCCAGTTCTTTCAGATAGGCAGGCAGCACGTGTTCAGGGAAGCCGGGCTGCTTCTGGTCCATGTTGACCGCCACGATGTCGAACTTGATCGGCGCGACCTTCTGCAGGTGCATCAGCACGTCGAGCATGGTGTAACTGTCCTTGCCGCCGGACAGGCAAACCATGACCTTGTCACCCTCTTCGATCATATTGAAGTCGGCAACCGCTTCGCCGGCCAGCCGACGCAGACGTTTCTGCAGTTTGTTCTGATTGACTGAAAGGGTGCCCATGTATGGAAATATCCGCTGACGATAGCTTGAGAAAAGCCGGGCATTTTACCCGTAACCGACCATTCGTTAAATATGCTGCGATCGTGCTGTTCAGACAGGCGAACAGACTGGAGCAAAAATGACCACCGGGCGGCTGGCGTGTTCAGAGCTTAGCCACATTGCGGCATACTTGGCGCACTGGAGAACCCTAAAGCATGCCCGACCAACTCAATTCACGCGTCGAAACCTGTTACCAACAAGCCGAAGCCTTCTTCAAGCGCACCTTCAAACGCCCGGTGGTCAGTTTCCAGTTGCGCGGTCAGAAGGCCGGTGTCGCTCACCTGCATGAAAATCTCCTGCGCTTCAACCCGCAGCTTTACAAGGAAAACGCCGAAGACTTCCTGCGCCAGACCGTGCCCCACGAAGTCGCGCACCTGATCGCCCATCAGCTGTTCGGTGGCAGCATCCAGCCACATGGCGAAGAATGGCAATTGATCATGCGCGGCGTCTATGAACTGCCGCCCAATCGCTGCCACACCTACGCGGTCAAGCGGCGCAGTGTGATCCGTTACATCTACCGCTGCCCGTGCCCCGACAGCGACTTCCCGTTCACCGCGCAGCGTCATGGCATGGTTCGCAAAGGACGGCGCTACCTGTGCCGCCGCTGCCGCGAGACGCTGGTGTTCAGCGGCGAGACGCGCACGGAATAGTCCTCCGATAAACAGCAGGCATAAAAAAACCCATCCGAAGATGGGTTTTTTATGGCCTGAAGGGTATCAGACGGTTTTGGTGGTGTTCACTGCAGCGCCTGGAGTCGGGCCTTCGGCAACGCCGAGGTCGTCTTCAGGGCGGGTTTCCAGAATGGCAGAGCCACCGGAAGCCAGCTCAGACTGCAGCTTGTCGGTGTCCAGCTCGCCGACCCACTTGGCAACCACAACGGTGGCAACAGCGTTACCGACCAGGTTGGTCAGGGCGCGGGCTTCGGACATGAAGCGGTCGATACCCAGAATCAGCGCCAGACCGGCTACCGGCAGATGGCCTACGGCCGACAGGGTCGCAGCCAGTACGATAAAGCCGCTACCGGTTACGCCGGCAGCACCTTTGGACGACAGCAGCAGTACCAGCAGCAGGGTGATCTGATGCGTGATGTCCATGTGCGTGTTGGTCGCCTGAGCGATGAACACGGCGGCCATGGTCAGGTAGATCGACGTACCGTCCAGGTTGAACGAGTAGCCCGTCGGGATAACCAGACCGACCACAGACTTCTTGGCACCCAGGCGCTCCATCTTGATCAGCATGCGCGGCAGGGCCGATTCCGAAGAAGAAGTACCCAGTACGATCAGCAGCTCTTCACGGATGTAGCGAATCAGCTTGAAGATGCTGAAGCCGTGAGCGCGGGCGATCGCGCCCAGTACAAACACGACGAACAGTGCGCAAGTGATGTAGAAGCAGATCATCAACTGACCCAGTTGCACCAGCGAGCTCACGCCGTAGGCACCGATGGTGAAGGCCATGGCACCGAACGCACCCAGCGGGGCCAGTTTCATGATCATGTTGATGATGTTGAACATCACGTGGGCGAAGCGATCGATGAAGTCCAGAACCGGCTTGCCGTAGGCACCCAGGCGATGCAGCGCGAAGCCGAAGATCACCGAGAACATCAGGACTTGCAGGATATCGCCGTTGGCAAACGCGCCGACGATGGTGTTCGGAATCACGTTGAGGATGAAGCCGACGATGCTCTGGTCCTGACCGGCAGTGACGTAGGCAGCGATCTTCGAAGCGTCGAGCGTGCTGACGTCGATATTCATGCCGGCACCCGGCTGAACCACGTTGACCACGATCAGACCGATCAGCAGGGCGATGGTCGAAACGATCTCGAAATACAGCAGCGCATAACCGCCGGTCTTGCCGACCGACTTCATGCTCTGCATGCCAGCGATACCACTGACGACGGTACAGAAGATGATCGGGGCAATAACCATCTTGATCAGTTTGATGAACCCGTCACCCAGCGGTTTTAACGCCTTGCCGGTGTCCGGGTAGAAATGACCGATCAGGATACCGATGACAATCGCAACGATTACCTGAAAATAGAGGGATTTGTAGATGGGCTGACGAGTCGTCATTGCAGTTTTCCTCAAGGGCGTCGTCGAGCATCTTCACCTGATGCACGCGAGCCTATAAAGCGCTAACCCTCCTGCACTGGAGGGATTTGTTTTGTCGAGCTGCGCAAGGCAGGTCTCTGCCATGTAGATAGCAATACGCGTGCCATGGAGTCATTTTGATATCAAACCCCCGCATTACAAGGCGCACACTGGTAACGGTAGTCGGGATTCAACAGGAGAGGTGGCGGTTTTCCGCCGTATGGTGGGAAAAATGAGCACACAGTGGCGGGTATCCGCCTTCTTTCGGCAGTGACGGGAGCGCTCGGTGACGCGCAGAGGTGTGACGCAGAGCGTCACGAACGGCATTCCCACGCTGGAGCGTGAGGAAGGATAGGTGTCCGGGTGAACACGATCGTCACTGCGCCAGAAAATGAATCCTGAACGCCGCGCCGCCCAGTGGGGAATCGCCCAGCGTCAGTTGCGCGCCGTAGCTCTCGATGATGTCCTTGACCACCGCCAGGCCGATGCCTTGCCCGGGGTTCTGGCGGTCCAGCCGTTCGCCGCGTTCGAGAATGCGGGCACGCTGGCTCTGCGGGACGCCGGGGCCATCGTCTTCGACGCACAGTTCATCGCCGGTCGTTGAACGCGTGAAGCTGACGCGCACTTCGCTCAGACACAGCCGATAAGCGTTTTCCAGCAGGTTGCCGAGCATTTCCAGCAACGCGCCCTCTTCCATATGCACCTGGCAGTGCTCGGGCAGGTCCAGCGTGGCCTTGACCTGTTTATCGCGATACACCTTGTCCAGCGTGTTGCACAGGCTTTCGACCACGGGCCGCAACATCACGTGATGCCTTACCAGACCGCTTTTGCGCAGGCTGGCCCGCTGCAGTTGATAGCCGATCTGCTGGCTCATGCGTTCGATCTGCGATTGCAGCACCCACGCCTGCTCGACATCCTCGGGGCGCTTGGCGATGTTCTCGCTTACGCCCTGCAAGACCGCCAGCGGGGTTTTCAGGCTATGCGCCAGGTCGTCCAGAGAGTCGCGGTAACGAATCCGCTGCTCGCGCTCGCTGCGCAACAGGCGGTTGAGCGAGTCGGTCAGGCGCAGCAGTTCGCTGGGGTGTTCTTCGCTGAGGCTGTCGCGCACGCCGGCTTCCACCTGATCCAGTTCCTGGCTCAAGCCGCGCAAGGCCCGCAGCCCCCAGGTCAGGCCCATCCACAGCAACCCGAGCAGCACCGCCAGTGCTGCGCCAAAGCCCAGATAAAGCTTGCGGCGCAGGCCGTCGATGGTTTCCTGATAGCCGCGCAACGGCTGCACGGCAACGATACTGAATGCGGCATTGCGCCCGCCGAGCAGCCGGATCTCGACGTCATAGACGAAATACTCATCGCCATTGATTTCCTTGATCTTGGTGAACTCGCTGCCCTGCCCGTCGTATTGCGGGCGGTAGTCGATGTTCTCGCCTTCGGTCGACAACGAGCGCCAGACCATCTGCCCCTGGCGGTTATAGATGTAACCCAGCAGACGGCTACCGGGCAGATTGAATTGTTCGCCCGGCAGTACAGACGGCATCAACAGATGACCATCTTCGACGCGCGCGGCCGAAATCATGGTGGTGACATCGGAAGCCAGGCGTTGCTCGATCGCTCCGCGCAGCGCCAGGCTGAACGCTCCCTGCAGAGCAGGCAGCATCAGCAGCATGAAGATCACCGCCAGCGTGGCGGCGCCCAGCATCAGGCGCAGGCGAAGCGAACGAATCACGTACAGCGCTCATTGAACAGATAGCCCATGCCGCGCACGGTTTCGATAGGTTTGAAGGCCACGCTGCTGTCCAGTTTGCGACGCAGACGACCGACCAGCACTTCGATCACGTTCGGGTCGCGCTCGTCGTCATCAGGGTACAGCTGCTCCATCAGGCGCTCCTTGGGCACCACTTGCTGGTGATGGAGCATCAGGTACTCAAGAATGCGGTATTCGTAGGCCGTCAGCGCCAACGGCTGCTCGGCCAGTGCCGCGTGCTTGCGATTGAGGTCCAGCAACAGCGGGCCAGCGGTGATGGTTGACTGAATGAAGCCGCTGGAACGCCGTAACAAAGCGTTCAGCCGTGCCTCCAGTTCTTCGAACTGGAAGGGCTTGACTACGTAGTCGTCAGCCCCGGCCGCCAAGCCTTCGACCTTGTCCTGCCAATTGCCGCGCGCGGTCAGGATCAGGATCGGAAACGCCTTGCCCAGTGTGCGCAACTGGCGAATCAAGTCCAGGCCGCCGATGCCCGGCAAGCCCAGGTCGATCACCGCCAGGTCGTGATTGAATTGCGCGACCTGATACAACGCTTCTTCAGCGTTGGCCACCGCTTCCACCACATGCCCGGCTTCGGTCAGACGGGTTCGCAGGTGGTGGCGCAGCAGCGCTTCATCCTCAACTACCAACAACTTCATGCAGCTCTCCCAGGCACAATAGCAGCCTCAAGACAAAGAATGAAACGACATCGTCGCATCAGTACTCAACAGGCGGGCGCTGACGGGCACATGTTGTGTCACATCATAGCTGCCCAGCAGGATTTCGCGGCTGACAGGCGCACCATTGTGAGTGCCCGTCAGACTGCCGTAAACCGGTGGCGAATAAAGCGCCCCCACCGAGACGTTGGAATGCGCCTGCTCCCCGAGCGCGTGCCCCCAGCTGTTGGTATCGTCAAGCCTTTCGCTGGTCTTGCTGAACTCGATACGGGCCACGTCAAGCCGACCATCACCCGCCTGCACCGCAGCACTGCCACCCAGAAAAGCAAGGGCCAGGAAAAACTTGTTGAGATTCAACATATCGACTCCTTTTGCGCTCGGGGACGCTGTCAAGGTATGGGCCAACAGTAATCGCGCCGGGCTGAACCCCGACTGAACACTGCATGAACCGACGCTGAACAGTCATCCACACCCTGTGCAGCAGAATCGGCTATGGTTATTTGCCAACTCAAACATCAACAAGGAGCTGACCATGCGTGTGTGGATTGCAATGATCATGATGGGCCTGACCGGCCTCGCCCAGGCGGCGATCAAGACCGAGCAGATCGATTATAAAAGTGCCGACGGCACCAAGCTGGTGGGCTATTACGCGTACGACGACGCGGTAAAAGGCCCGCGCCCTGGCGTCCTGGTGGTCCACGAATGGTGGGGCCTGAACGACTACGCCAAGCGCCGCGCCCGCGATCTGGCTGCACTGGGTTACAGCGCGATGGCCATCGACATGTACGGCGAAGGCAAGAATACTGAGCACCCGAAGGACGCGATGGCCTTCATGCAGGCCGCGCTGAAGGACAGCGATGCCGCCGACAAGCGCTTTGACGCCGGGCTGGAGCAATTGAAGAAGCAGCCACAGACCGATCCGAAAAAGATCGCAGCGATCGGTTACTGCTTCGGCGGCAAGATCGTGCTCGATGCGGCACGCCGCGGTGAACCGCTGCTGGGCGTGGTGAGCTTCCACGGCGCACTGGTCACCAACACCCCGGCTAAACCGGGCATCAAGGTGCCAATGCTGGTCGAACACGGCGCCAAGGACAGCATGGTCACCCCTGAAAACGTCACCGCCTTCAAGAAGGAAATGGACGACGCCAAGGCCGACTACAAGTTCGTCAGCATCGACGGCGCCAAACACGGCTTCACCAACCCCGACGCCGACCGCCTGAGCCACGGCGAACACGGCGGCCCGGACATCGGCTACAGCAAATCCGCCGATGAGAGCTCCTGGGCGGACATGAAAGAGTTCTTCAAGAAGATATTTGGTTGACTGTCAGATGTTCCTTCTACACGGAGCGTCGGCACGATAGTCGGGATCATCGTTCCTCACGCTCCAGCGTGGGAATGCAGGTCTCGACGCTCTGCGTCGCCGAGAGGACGCAGAGCGTCCAGAAAGGCCTGCGACGCGGAGCGCCGCACGATAGTTGCGATCATCGTTCCTCACGCTCCAGCGTGGGAATGCAGGTCTCGACGCTCTGCGTCGCAAAAGAGGACGCAGAGCGTCCAGAAAGGCATGCGACGCAGAGCGCCGCACGATAGTTACGATCATCGTTCCTCACGCTCCAGCCTGGGAATGCAGGTCTCGACGCTCTGCGTCGCAACAATGCGTTAATACCAGCGCTGAATATCGATCAAACCGCGCTGCCCCTCATAATCGCGGGCGCTGGAGTATCTCCAGTGCTCACCGACATCCACATAACCTCTCTTTACCGGGTTATGGTGAATGTAATCGAGCTTCTGCCGCATCACCTTTTCATTCCACACAAGCTCGGCATGGGCTCCTTCCTGCCAGACCTGATAAACCCTGTCACTCTTGTGCAGGCGCTTGACGAACCGCAGACGCTCCAATGTGCTGTCGGCATTGGCGTTCTCAAGTGCTGCGATTATCTGTCGAGCCGTAAAAGACTTGAAACTACTCACACACTTGTCCAGAGCGGGCGCTTGGGCCACGAAGTGCAAATGGTTTTCCAGTACGACATACCCGAATAGCTGCAGTCCCTGATGAGCCTGTTGATAGCGCCAGGCATTGAACAGAATGTCTACCAGAACAGGCCGGGTAAAAAGCGGTAACCACTCCACCACTGTGCAGGTCAGGAAGTGAGGCTTTTCAGGTTCGGTGATGGTGTATCTGCTTCGACCCATGTGTTCATCCTTGAATCATCAGAGGCGCGAAAGGTACCTTCCGACCGAGTACGTGGAAATAATGAAAGTGTGACCAGTTTTTTTGCTCTGAATCGCCAAGAGGACGCAGAGCGTCCGGAAAGGCATGCGACGCGGAGCGACGCACGATAGTTGAGATGATCGTTCCGCACGCTCCAGCGTGGGAATGCAGGTCTCGACGCTCTGCGTCGCCGAGAGGACGCAGAGCGTCCAGAAAGGCCTGCGACGCGGAGCGCCGCACGATAGTTACTGCTAGTGCCCTTCCCTCCAACCCGTTCCCCCGGCAAAATGCCGCCCATGACTGAACTATCCCACCTCCCCGCCTGCTGCCCGGAACTGCTCCGGCATTGGCCGCTGCCACAAGCCTTGCCGGGAGCAGTACTGGTGAGTGGACATTTTGATCCGCTCAAGCTGGCAGACGGCGACTTTCAGCGTTGTGAGCTGCAAATGCCGGCGAGCATTCAGCGCTCGGTGGCCAAGCGTCAGACTGAATTTCTCGCCGGTCGTCTCTGCGCACGCGAAGCCATGCTTCAGCTCGATGGCCGTCTGCACGTTCCTGCCGTGGGCGAAGACCGCGCGCCGGTGTGGCCCTCGGATGTCTGCGGTTCGATCACTCACAGCACCGGCTGGGCCGCTGCCGTGGTTGCGCACAAGCAGCAGTGGCGCGGGTTGGGGCTGGACACGGAAAACCTGCTGAGCCATGACCGCGCCTCGCGGCTGGCCGGGGAAATTCTGACGGCGGCCGAGCTGGCAGAGATGGCGGCGGGTCCGGAAGATCAGATCGCACTGCGCGTGACCCTGACTTTTTCGATCAAGGAAGCGCTGTTCAAGGCGCTCTACCCCATCGTGCACAAGCGTTTCTATTTCGAAGACGCACAACTGCTGGAATGGTCCGCCGATGGCCACGCCCGGCTACAACTGCTGATCGACCTGTCCAGCGAGTGGCATGCGGGCAAGGAGCTGGACGGTCAGTTCAGTGTGCAGGACGATCACCTGTTGAGCCTGGTCGCCGTCGAAGGCTGATCAGCCGGGCAGCGGACAATGCTCGCAACGCCCAACCCACTCGACCCGATGACTCAAACAGCACACACGCCGTTGCCTGCGTGGTTCACCACCTCGCGCCTGCGGCACATAACGCACGGTCTGAAACAGAGGATTGGTGCGCCCGTCCGGCCTTTTCTTCTCGCTTAACAGCGCCAGCCCCGCAGCCAGCGACGCATCACTGCAGGTAGCCAGCTGCGCAAGGCAGCCTTCCAGATAATCCCCGGCGCTGCTCCACAACACAGCAGCCGACAGTCCGCCATAAGCGCTCAGAGAAGTAATGAAGGGCTGCAGATTGTCATCGAGCAATCCGGCAAAGCGCTGAAACGGATCAACCGCAATACCCCGCCAGACGCTTCCCTCCCCTGCCAGCCTGATGCCGCTCGGCACCCCACGCTCATCCAGCGCCAACGCCACTTGCTCCAGCTGTAACGGCCAATGCCAGTCATGCACCAGGCTGGCCACCAGCACCGGCGGAATCAGTTGCATGAAGTAAAACTTGGCCCACTGCGACACCAGTACCGGCAATTGATCGGGCATCAGTTGCGGCCCGTAAACAGTCAGCAGTATCTGATCAAGACGCTCGGGGCGCAGCAGATCAGGCAACGTCATCACCGGACGCGGATCATCCGCCGTCAGCAAGGTCCGCCCGAACCGCGCAAATGGCCCGGCAAACAAAGGCAAGCTCAACGCGGCACCTGCGTGCGCGGCCAGGACAGGCTGAAGCATGCTCCGCCCAGGCTGACGCTGTGTCCGATCAGCGCGCGGCCTTCATGCCAATGGATGATCCGCCGCACGATCGACAGACCCAGCCCATGCCCGCCCGAGGCACGGGTGCGGCTGTCATCGATGCGCATGAACGGCGTGAAAATCTGTTCCCAGGCCTGCTCCGGCACGCCAGGACCATCGTCGTCCACGTCGATACGGCACTGCTGCGCTTCCAGCCGATAGCTGATACGCACCTCGTTGTCGGCATGGCGCAGCGCGTTGCTCACCAGGTTCTGCACGGCGCGATGCAGGTAGCGTGGCTCACCCTCGACCCAGGCAGCCTCGCCCTCTTCGGCCCTCAGGCATTCGCCCCGCGAAACCCGCACATCGGCACGCAATGGCGCCAGTTCGGCGATCACCTGATCGATCAGCGCATCCAGATCGACACGCTGGAAATTCAGGGTCGGCGCGCCCTGCTCAAGGCGCGCGTAGGTGAGCATCTCATCGACCAGTTTGTCGAGGTCCTGAATATCGCTGTCCATGCCACGCATGTATTTGCGCCGCGCCTCGGGGGTGGCGGCGTCGCTGACCATCTCCAGACCGAAACGCAGACGCGCCACCGGCGTGCGCAGTTCGTGAGACACCGCGCGCACCAGTTCACGCTGGATCATCAATGAGCGCTGCAGGTGTTCGGCCATGCTGTTGAACGCCGCCGCCACACGCCCCACCGAGTCGGAGCCTTCGGTCGGCACGCGGCTGTGCAGGCTGCCTTGGGCAATCTGCGTGGCCGCCGCTTCCAGCTCCAGCACCCGTCGCTCCAGACGCCGCACCAGCAAGTACACCACCAGACCGATCAGACACAGGCCCATCAAGGCGATCAGCAGCAGCCAATGCAGTGGATAGGGGTTCATCTGGTACAGCGGGCCGATTTCCAGCACCCAGTTGGTGTCGACGATCCCGGCCAGCACGCGGATCGAATCGCCGCCCTTGCCCAGCGCCATGACCGTATCGCCCTCATAGACGCGGCGGCGCTGGTCATCGTCCAGATCAGCCTGATCCAGCGCCAGCAGGTGCAGGTCGAAACCGAACCCCTTGTCGCTACGCAGGGCCTGCAGGCGCGCCGGTTGCTCGTCGACCGGAAAGCGCACCAGTTCATCGATCAGCAGGTAAATAGTGGCTCTCGCCAGTTGTTCGGTGATCTGCTGCACTTCGCCGGTCAGCAACAGTGGCTCCTTGTCGCTCAACTGACGATAAACCCTGGCAGCGTGCGGCCCGATCTGTTCGACCACTACCTTGCCGCGCGCCAGTTGCCCCAGTGCGCTGCTGTCGAGGTGAGCCTGTTCAAGGGTTTGCAGACTCAGGGGAATGCCCAGCAGTCGCTCCCAGACTGCCAGGGCGCGGCGCCGTTCGATGCCATCGAGGGGCAGCAGATTGTCGGCCATGATCGTAAAGGTGCCATGGGCCAGGCGCTCGCGGTACTGCTCGCCGCGCGACTGGTTGAGCACATGCAGGGCCAGCACGCCGAGCAGCGCGACCAGCACCAACACGCCCAGCACGCCACCGTAGATGCGCAGAAAGATCGAATTCATCAGGTCAGCCGCTGAACACGTGGCCGCTCATGTCCTGCGCCGCTTCGGGCACAAACAGATAGCCCTTGCTGCGCACGGTCTTGATCAGACGCGGATGAATGGGATCGTCGCCGATCTTCGGGCGGATACGCGAGATACGCACATCGATGGAGCGATCCTGCCCGTCGTACCCCACACCGCGCAGCGCGGTGAAAATCTCTTCGCGGGACAGCGTGCGCCCGGCGTTGGCCACCAGCAGCCACAGCAGGTCGAACTCGGCACCGGTCAGCTCGATGCTCTGCTCGCGAAGCCAGGCCTCACGCAGTGCGTTGTCCACCACCAACGGCCCGAACACCAGACGGCGCAGCTCGGCAGCCGGCACCTGCGGCGCTTCACTGCGGCGCAGCAGGGCTTTGATACGCGCCAACAGCACGCGCGGATGCACCGGTTTGCAGACGAAATCGTCGGCGCCGGTGTCGAGTCCTTCTATATGGTCGGTGTCGTCAGTGCGCGCGGTGAGCATCAGAATCGGCCCGTCGTAGCGGTCACGCACACTGCGGCAGATGCTGAAACCGTCCTCGCCGGGCAGCATCAGGTCGAGAATCACCAGATCCGGCTGCTCGGCGATGATCCGCGCTGCCGCCAGCGCGCCGTCGCCTTCGATGCTCACGCGCAGGCCGTGGTTCTGCAGGTAATCGCTGGTCAGTTCGGCCAGTCGCTGGTCATCCTCGACGATCAATACGTGCCAGGTGTGTGGTTCCACAGCCATCTTTCCTTGTCGTTATCGACCGCTTTTTGTTTTTGCAACGCAGGGGTTGCGGCATCGCGTCGCAGGCGAGTGTAGCAACCCTTGCGCGGATCACACGACACCGCAGGCGGCATAGCACATGACATGCCAGAACGGCCTTGCAGCTGCGTTTTTTTGTGATAGGGTTCGCGCCCTCAAAAATCAGCAGTGCATCGCCGGTGCCTACAGAAATCGGTGACAAACGGTCACGATCCAGTAGTTATGCGGCCTACACGCATGGTGTGCGATTCATACACAAACTACACACACTTTATCCACAAGCGGTGCGTTGCAATTCATGTCCAAAACGCATTATCTTGTAGCCCGGCGACCAGACACACCCTACATGTGGGGTTTTGAATAAAAACGCCAGCACAACTCAAATGGGAAATTCAAGCATTTTTGTTGCGTCTGAGGGGTTGAACTTCAAGCCAGTTTAGGCACCAAGACCCTCGTGTGTGAGCCAGAGCTATCCCGTACACGTTTTGCAACATCGAACACGCACTCTTGATCAGATTTTCGAAGGATCGGGCATAGCCCGGTCCTTTTTGGCTTCAAAACCTGGAAGCGGCGACAGACCCCGCTTTCACCTTCGTTTTGGAGCCCTTTGGTCGCCTTTTGCGACTGACTGCTCTAAACGAAATGGTGGGCAGCAATGCCCGAACAAACTTAAAGAACGTGGAGTCACACATGCAAACAGACACAACTCGCGAGAACTCGCCGACCGGCGCGCCGCAGCCAAGCCAGACCCAGCAGGATCTGTCTGCCACTGCCCCCGGTCAACTGCGCGTGATCAAGCGTAACGGTACTGTCGTTCCTTACACCGACGACAAGATCACCGTTGCCATCACCAAGGCGTTTCTTGCAGTTGAAGGCGGCAATGCTGCTGCCTCGTCGCGCATCCATGACACCGTTGCGCGCCTGACCGAACAGGTCAGCGCCACGTTCAAGCGTCGCATGCCTTCGGGCGGCACCATCCACATCGAAGAAATCCAGGATCAGGTCGAACTGGCGCTGATGCGTGCCGGCGAGCAGAAAGTAGTTCGCGACTACGTCATCTACCGTGACTCGCGCGCCAAAGAGCGTGCCGTTCGTACACCCGAGGAGCAGGTCCAGGCTCACCCGTCGATCCGCATCACCCGCGCCGACGGCAGCTTTGCGCCGCTGGACATGGGTCGTCTGAACACCATCGTTACCGAAGCGTGCGAAGGCCTGGCTGAAGTCGACGCCGACCTGATCCAGACCGAAACCCTGAAAAACCTGTACGACGGCGTGGCGCTGAAAGACGTCAACACCGCACTGGTGATGACCGCCCGTACCCTGGTCGAGCGCGAGCCGAACTACTCGTTCGTCACCGCCCGCCTGCTGATGGACACCCTGCGCGCCGAAGGCCTGGGTTTCCTCGGTGTCGCCGACAGCGCCACCCACCACGAAATGGCCGACCTGTACGCCAAGGCGCTGCCTGCCTACGTCACCGCCGGTATCAAGTTCGAACTGCTCAACCCTGTGCTGGCCGAATTCGACCTCGAAAAACTCGGCAAGGCGATCAACCACGAGCGCGACCAGCAGTTCACCTACCTGGGCCTGCAAACCCTGTACGACCGTTACTTCATCCACAAGGATGGCGTGCGTTTCGAACTGCCGCAGATCTTCTTCATGCGTGTGGCCATGGGCCTGGCAATCGAAGAGAAAGCCCGTGAAGACCGCGCCATCGAGTTCTACAACCTGCTGTCGTCGTTCGACTACATGTCGTCGACCCCGACCCTGTTCAACGCCGGTACCCTGCGTCCACAGCTGTCCAGCTGCTACCTGACCACCGTGCCGGATGACCTGTCGGGCATCTACCACGCGATCCACGACAACGCCATGCTGTCCAAATTCGCCGGCGGCCTGGGCAACGACTGGACACCGGTTCGTGCGCTGGGCTCGTACATCAAGGGCACCAACGGCAAGTCGCAGGGCGTCGTACCGTTCCTGAAAGTGGTCAACGACACCGCCGTTGCGGTCAACCAGGGCGGCAAGCGCAAAGGCGCTGTCTGTGCCTACCTGGAAACCTGGCACATGGACATTGAAGAGTTCATCGAGCTGCGCAAGAACACCGGTGATGACCGTCGTCGTACCCACGACATGAACACCGCCAACTGGATCCCTGACCTGTTCATGAAGCGTGTCTTCGATGACGGCCCGTGGACCCTGTTCTCGCCCTCCGAAGTACCGGACCTGCACGACCTGACCGGCAAGGCCTTCCAGGAGCGTTACGAGCACTACGAAGCGCTGACCGAATACCCAGGCAAGATCAAACTGTTCAAGACCATCCAGGCCAAGGATCTGTGGCGCAAGATGCTCTCGATGCTGTTCGAAACCGGCCACCCCTGGCTGACCTTCAAGGACCCGTGCAACCTGCGCAGCCCGCAGCAGCACGTGGGCGTGGTTCACAGCTCGAACCTGTGCACCGAGATCACCCTGAACACCAACAAGGACGAGATCGCGGTCTGCAACCTGGGCTCGATCAACCTGCCGAACCACATCGTCGACGGCAAGCTGGACACCGACAAGCTCAAGCGCACCATCGATGTAGCCGTGCGCATGCTCGATAACGTGATCGACATCAACTACTACTCGGTACCGCAGGCCAAGAACTCCAACCTGCGCCACCGTCCGGTCGGCCTGGGCATCATGGGCTTCCAGGACGCGCTGTACCTGCAACATATCCCGTACGGTTCCGATGCTGCCGTGCAGTTCGCCGACACCTCCATGGAAGCGGTCAGCTACTACGCGATCCAGGCGTCCTGCGACCTGGCCGACGAGCGCGGTGCCTACGAGACGTTCCAGGGTTCGCTGTGGTCCAAGGGCATCCTGCCGCTGGATTCGCAACAGATCCTGATCGAGCAGCGTGGCGAGAAGTACATCAGCGTCGACCTGAAGGAAACCCTGGACTGGGCGCCGGTACGTGCCCGCGTGCAGAAAGGTATCCGTAACTCGAACATCATGGCCATCGCACCGACCGCCACCATCGCCAACATCACCGGCGTGTCGCAGTCGATCGAACCGACCTATCAGAACCTCTACGTGAAATCGAACCTGTCCGGCGAATTCACCGTGATCAACCCGTACCTGGTTCGCGACCTCAAGGCCCGCGACCTGTGGGATTCGGTCATGATCAACGACCTGAAGTACTACGACGGTTCGGTACAGCAGATCGAGCGCATCCCGCAGGAGCTCAAGGAGCTTTACGCGACTGCCTTCGAAGTGGACACCAAGTGGATCGTCGATGCAGCAAGCCGTCGTCAGAAGTGGATCGACCAGGCTCAGTCGCTGAACCTGTACATCGCCGGCGCCTCGGGCAAGAAGCTCGACGTGACCTACCGCATGGCCTGGTACCGTGGTCTGAAAACCACCTACTACCTCCGTGCCCTGGCCGCGACCAGCACCGAGAAATCCACTGTCAACACCGGCAAGCTCAACGCAGTATCGAGCGGCGGCCACGGCCCGGACGACTCGGCGATCACCGCCCCGCGCCCAACCGAAGCAGCACCTGCCGGCCCGGCCCCAGTGCCAAAGGCTTGCGCGATTGACGAGCCGGATTGTGAGGCTTGCCAGTAAGGCAACCCGCCTCGCCCCCACAGGAGAAACACAACCCTGTGGGAGCGAGAGGCCAACAAGCCTGACGCTGTACCTGTAGGAGCGGACTTGTCCGCGAAGAGGCCGGCAAGGATACACATCCCCTTGCCACCCTCCTTCTCACCCAAAGGCCCCGAAAGCCAAAAATTCATGTTCCTTGCGCGCCACACCTGAAAAGCAAGCAACACACCCTCTAGATCCAACAGGCCAGTCCACCCGACTGACCCTCAAGCAGGAGAAGTACACCATGCTGAGCTGGGACGAATTCGATAAGGAAGACGGCGAAGTAGTCGCCAAAGCGACCAACGCCGGTCATGCCAACGAAGCCAACATGGACCGCCTCGACAGCGCCGGTGGCCTTGCAGCCCAGGAAGCGCGCGCCGTGACCGCCGCCGACTCCGCTGCCCTGATCCGCGCCAAGAAAGCGCTGAACGCACTGGACGTCGCTGAAGGCCTGGCCGAACTCGAAGGCGCCAGCGCCCGCGTCGCCGTTGACGAAAAAATGATGATCAACTGCCGCGCCGACCTCAACCAGCTCGTGCCTTTCAAGTACGACTGGGCCTGGCAGAAGTACCTGGACGGTTGCGCAAACCACTGGATGCCGCAAGAAGTCAACATGACCGCCGACATCGCCCTCTGGAAAAACCCGGAAGGCCTGACCGACGACGAGCGCCGCATCGTCATGCGCAACCTGGGCTTCTTCTCCACTGCCGACTCGCTGGTTGCCAACAACCTGGTATTGGCCGTGTACCGCCTGATCACCAACCCGGAGTGCCGCCAGTACATCCTGCGCCAGGCCTTCGAAGAGGCGATCCACACCCACGCCTACCAGTACTGCATCGAATCGCTGGCCATGGATGAAGGCGAGATCTTCAACATGTACCACGAGATCCCGTCGGTCGCTAAAAAAGCAGCCTGGGGCCTGAAGTACACCCGTTCGATCTCCGATCCGAAGTTCGAAACCGGCACCGTCGAAACCGATAAAGAGCTGCTGCGCAACCTGATCGCCTACTACTGCGTTCTGGAAGGCATCTTCTTCTATTGCGGCTTCACCCAGATCCTCTCCATGGGCCGCCGCAACAAGATGACCGGCGTTGCCGAGCAGTTCCAGTACATCCTGCGCGACGAGTCCATGCACCTGAACTTCGGCATCGACGTGATCAACCAGATCAAAATCGAAAACCCGCACCTGTGGGATGCCGAGATGAAAGAAGAAGCCACGCAGATGATCCTGCAAGGCACCCAGCTGGAAATCGAATACGCCCGCGACACCATGCCCCGCGGCGTACTCGGCATGAACGCTGCGATGATGGAAGACTACCTGAAATTCATCGCTAACCGTCGCCTTAGCCAGATTGGCTTGAAGGAAGAGTATCCAGGGACGACCAACCCGTTCCCCTGGATGAGCGAGATCATGGACTTGAAGAAAGAGAAGAATTTCTTTGAGACTCGGGTTATTGAGTATCAGACAGGTGGGGCGTTGAGCTGGGACTGATTTGCATCCCGCGGAGTTGCAATAAAAGCTGAACCCATCTCATCAAAAATGAAACGGGTTCTGAGAAAAGGGCTGCCAACTGGCAGCCTTTTTTATTTTTGTTTCGGCAGAAACGTGAGGTTTGACTCGGTTAATTCCGGTCGAACGCGACTCCGGCCGGGCCTCGCCTGTTTTTGCCTTGCCTGACCTTCCTCTCGGCCATCATCCCAGACGGCAAAGACCAGGACGACGGGTGATGGCAGAGGGAAGGTCAAACGACACTAAACGGTTTCCAAAGGCAATCTGGTTTGGCTGGCTCTCCCCTTATTGGTAACTGCCTCAAGGATCGCCCGCCCCAGCTCGCGAATGTCGGGCTCTTTCACCATGGAGTGATGAGTTCCCATGATAGAGATGACTTGCAACTGCTCCTTGGGCATCAGCGCCTCCCAACCAATGCTGATATCACTACGGTTTTCTCCCATTGCTGAGAATAAAGTGACACGCACCGGTAGCGCGGGCGGCCTGTAACGGTAGAGCGCCAGACCGATACTGCGGATCAGTGCCAGGTATCTTTTTGCAAGATCACTCTCTATACCTTCAGGAAGCAGACCTTGAACTTGCGTATAAGCCAACAAGGCCTCGAAATCCCGAGCAGCAGCCAAGTGTCTGACAGGCCCCTGACGTACATCCGGCGGCAGAAGTCTCAACAAGGCCTCGATCTCGTCGAAATCCGGCCTCTCATCGAGATGAGCGTACCCACCCTCCTGCGCATCAAACAAATGCCGATAGTCGCTGGTGGTGTCGACAAGCCCGAGGAATTCTACCGTAGCACCGGCCCCTGTCAGTTGATGGGCAATTTCATAGGCGATCGTTCCCCCGGCAGACCAGCCGGCCACGCGATACGGCCCCTGTGGCTGTATATGGCGGATACCCTCAATGTAGCGTGAGGCCATTGCCTCGATAGTGGTGAGGTGTTCCTCTCCACTTTGCAGTCCGCTCGCCGAAAATCCATACACCGGAATGTCAGAGGGAATTTGCTTTGCCAACTGTTGGGCATAGCCGATATCCCCTGAGCCTTCATGAATGAGGAACAAAGGATGTTGAGCTCCCTCTTTGCGAAGGGTGGTTAGATTCGGATGCAGGGCCTTTTTCAAACCGCTATGGCAAGACGCGGCAAGTTCACAGATTGTCGGGTGCATGAACAGATCGCCTAACGCCACTTCGACCTCGAAGCGCTGACGCAGGCACGAAACCAGTTGCACCGCCAGCAGCGAATGCCCGCCCAGTTCGAAGAAGTGGTCATGGCGACCCACCCGCTCCAGCCCCAGCAATGCCTGCCAGATCTCCGCCAGCGCATGTTCGATTTCACCTACCGGCGCCTCGTAACCACGACTGGCAAAAGCGTCATCCTCCGGTGCTGGCAATGCCCGTCGATCCAGCTTGCCGTTCGGCGTTAGCGGGAAACGCGCCAGCGTTACAAAGGCACTCGGGATCATGTACTCCGCCAGCCCTTGCGACAGTTGCTCGCGCAACTGTGCCGCCGACAACACGGCGCCTTCCTGCGCCGTCAAATACGCCACCAGGCGTTTGTCTCCGGGACAGTGCTCGCGCGCCAGTACCACCGCCTCCCTGATCCCGGGGCAACCCGCAAGCTGCGACTCGATCTCGCCCAGTTCGATACGGTAGCCCCGGAGCTTGACCTGATCGTCGTTACGCCCCAGGTACTCGATATTGCCGTCTGCCAGCCAGCGCCCCAGATCGCCGCTCCTGTACATCCGCGCCGCCGGCTGGGCACTGAACGGATCCTCCAGGAAACGCTCCGCCGTCAATTCCGGCCGATTCAGATAACCACGGGCAACCCCAATACCGCCGATATGGATCTCGCCGCTGACCCCGATGGGTACCGGCTGGCCGTGCGCATCCAACAGGTAAATCTGTGTATTTGCTATCGGACGGCCGATCGGAACGATACCGATATCCTGCTCTGCCACGTAATGCCATGCAGTAACGTCAATGGCTGCTTCGGTGGGGCCGTAAAGATTGTGCAACTCGCTTTTCGGGAAATGTGCCTGGCCTTGCAATAGCAAAGCATGCGGCAGCGCTTCACCACTGCAAAGTACTCGCTTGAGCGTCGAACACCGGCCTGCTGGCGTCTGATTGACGAAGGCCTGCAGCATGGAAGGAACAAAGTGCAGCATGCTGATGCTTCGGCGCTCGATCACCTCCATCAGGTAGTGAGGGTCTTGATGCCCGCCGGGGCGGGCCATGACCAGTTGTGCCCCGGCCAGCAGAGGCAGGAAGATCTCCCAGACCGATACATCGAAGCCGAAGGGCGTCTTCTGCAAGACACGATCGTCGGCTCCAATCCGGTATTCGCTCTGCGCCCACCACAACCGGTTGACGACGCCGTCATGCTGGTTGGCCACGCCTTTGGGTTTACCAGTGGAACCCGAGGTATAGATCACATAGGCCAGGTGCTGCGGCGTGATGGCCGGTACCACGGGATTGTGGTCAGCCTCAACCTCCCAGTCGGCATCTTGCAGATCGAACGTCGGCACTGCCAACTCGCCCAGCAACGTCCGGGTCTCGCCCTGCACCAGCACCGCCACCGGCGCGCTGTCCTCCAGCATGTAGCGCAACCGCTCC
>NZ_JARVSW010000008.1:0-144451 GCF_030208985.1 Pseudomonas sp. MEJ108 | reverse complement strand
CATTTGAACACCCCCATTAGGTCGGATTGGTGTCCAACTTCTTGGGGGCAGTCCACTGGCGCGTGAGGAACGAGAGGTGTTCGGAAGATCCATCTCTCGCAGGCGCGCCGGAGAACACTATCGTGCCCATGCTCCGCGTGGGCATGCCGTTCTGGACGCTCTGCGTCCTCTGCTGCATTCCCACGCTGGAGCGTGAGGAACGAGAGGTGTTCGGAAGATCCATCTCTCGCAGGCGCGCCGGAGAACACTATCGTGCCCATGCTCCGCGTGGGCATGCCGTTCTGGACGCTCTGCGTCCTCTGCTGCATTCCCATGCTGGAGCATGAGCAGCGAGAGGTGTTCTGAAGATCCATCTTCCCGCAGGCGCGCCGGAGAACACTATTTCCCGCAGGCGCGCCGGAGAACACTATCGTGCCCATGCTCCGCGTGGGCATGCCGTTCTGGACGCTCTGCGTCCTCTGCTGCATTCCCATGCTGGAGCATGAGCAGCGAGAGATGTTCTGAAGATCCATTGTCCCCGTAGATATACCGAAGAACACTAGCCACTTTGCCCGACTCACAAAAAAGGCGCCTCGAAAGGCGCCTTCTTTGTTTGCGACAAAAGCAGTATTACTTGCCCGCCCAGCGTTTCAACACCAGCGTGGCGTTGGTGCCGCCGAAGCCGAAGCTGTTGCTCATGACCAGATCGAGCTTCGCATCTTCCTGGGTCTTGAGCAGGATAGGCATGTCGGCAACCACCGGGTCCAGCTCGTCGATGTTGGCCGAACCTGCGATGAAGTTGTTCTCCATCATCAGCAGGCAGTAGATCGCTTCGTGGACACCTGCGGCGCCCAGCGAGTGGCCCGACAGGCTCTTGGTGGAGCTGATCGCCGGAGCGTTGGCGCCGAATACTTCGCGCACGCCCTCCATTTCCTTGGCGTCGCCGACCGGGGTCGAGGTGCCATGGGTGTTGATGTAGTCAATGGCACCGGAGTCGATATCGCCCAGCGCCATCTTCATGCAACGAATGGCACCTTCACCGCTGGGTGCGACCATGTCGTAGCCATCGGAGGTCGCGCCGTAACCGACGATTTCTGCGTAGATCTTCGCGCCACGCGCCAGAGCGTGTTCGAGTTCTTCGACAACCACCATGCCGCCACCACCGGCAATGACGAAACCGTCACGCTTGGCATCGTAGGCACGCGAGGCTTTTTCCGGCGTCTCGTTGTACTGGGTGGACAGCGCGCCCATCGCGTCGAACAGGAACGACTGGCTCCAGTGCTCTTCTTCGCCGCCACCGGCAAAGACGATGTCCTGCTTGCCCAGCTGGATCTGCTCGACAGCGTTGCCGATGCAGTGTGCGCTGGTGGCGCAGGCGGACGAGATGGAGTAGTTCACACCCTTGATCTTGAACGGCGTGGCCAGGCAGGCCGAAACGGTGCTGCCCATGGTCCGCGTGACGCGGTAAGGGCCGACACGCTTGACGCCTTTTTCACGCAGGGTATCCAGCGCTTCCATCTGGTTCAGGGTCGAGGCGCCGCCGCTGCCGGCGATCAGACCGGTACGCACGTTGGAAACCTGCTCGTCGGTCAGGCCCGAATCGGTAATGGCGTCTTTCATCGCCAGATAGGCATAGGCTGCCGCATGGCCGACGAAGCGGAAGATCTTGCGATCGATCAGTTCTTCCAGATTCAGGTCGATGGAGCCGGAAACCTGGCTACGCAGACCCATTTCGGCATATTCCGGGTTGAAGCGGATGCCAGGGCGGTTAGCACGCAGGTTAGCGGTGACGGTGTCTTTGTCATTGCCCAAGCAGGAAACAATACCCAGACCAGTGATAACGACGCGGCGCATGCGAGTACCCTTAGAAATTTTCAGTGGAAGTGAACACGCCGACCCGGAGGCCTTCGGCGGTATAGATTTCGCGACCGTCGACACTCACCGAACCGTCGGCGATGGCCAGGTTCAGCTTGCCCTTCAGGACGCGCTTGATATGGATGTTGTAAGTGACTTTTTTGGCGGTAGGCAGAACCTGACCGAAAAACTTCACTTCGCCTGAACCCAGGGCGCGGCCACGGCCGGGGTTGCCCTGCCAGCCAAGATAGAAGCCAACCAGCTGCCACATGGCGTCGAGGCCCAGGCATCCGGGCATGACCGGATCACCTTCGAAGTGGCAGGCAAAGAACCACAGGTCCGGATTGATATCCAGTTCGGCGACCAACTCACCCTTGCCGAACTTGCCGCCCTCGTCGCTGATGTGCGTGATGCGATCAACCATCAGCATGTTGGGGGCGGGCAGTTGCGCATTACCTGGGCCGAACAGCTCGCCACGACTGCAGCGCAGCAGGTCTTCCCGGGTAAAGGCGTGTTGTTTGGTCATGCGAGCTCCTCAATAATCTTGTGCGGCAGGTTGTGGCGCCACTGGCCCGAACGCCAGTCCTGGCGCGATAATTTCGCCAGGACCCTGTCCGGCAGCCTACTCATAGACTGTTGCGTTGTAATGAAAGTCACAGCGCAGGTGAAATCAAGGTACACCTGTACACTGAATTTTGTCATTCAGCCGATTTTGCTGGCCGATCTGGATGCCAAGACTGCCGTAATTTAACATTTATCGCCAGTCGCAGGTGCTTCAAAGGACAGCCAGCGCTGTAAAACCTGCTGTAAATCAGCATGTTTGAAGGGCTTTGGCAGGTAATCATCCATTCCTGCCTGCAAACAGGCGTCCCGGTCCCCCTGTAACGCGTTGGCTGTCAGGGCAATGATTGGGATTCGTTCCAGCCCGGAAAGTTGCCTGATTCGACGGGTGGCCTCGTAGCCATCCATGACCGGCAGTCGGCAATCCATGAGAATCAGCGCGTGGTTGCCTGCACGTGCCTTCATCACCGCTTCGGCCCCGTCGACGGCGATATCGACCTCACATCCCAGATTACGCAACATGGCCTGCACCACCGTGCGGTTCACCGGGTTGTCTTCGACCAGCAGGATACTGCGCTCCCGGCCATGTGCATCGAGTATCGACAGCGGTTTGGCAATAGCCACCGAGGCATCGCGCGAGAGGGGCAGGGGGATCTGCAGCGTGAACAACGAGCCCGAACCTTCCTTGCTCTCGGCGTACAAGGTGCCGCCCATGCGTTCGGCCAGGGTCCGTGCAATCGGCAGCCCCAGCCCCGTGCCGCCGTAACGCCTGGAAATGGAGCTATCGGCCTGCTTGAACGCATCGAACATCGATTCCAGTCGCTCGGCGTCGATACCGATGCCGCTGTCCTGTACCGCACAGGTAAAGTGCAGCCGCTCATCGTCGAGCATTGCCCACCTGGCGTCCACGCAGACCTTGCCTCGCTCGGTGAATTTAAGTGCGTTGCCGATCAGGTTCACCAGAATCTGGCGAATGCGGGTCGGATCGCCTATGACGTTCATGGTCTCCAGGCCTGGCTGAATGTGCAGCTCCAGCAGCAGGTTGCGTTGCGCGGCGCTGTGGTTGAAGGCGTGGGTCGAGGCGCTGACCAGCTCAGCCAGGTTGAACGGTATGCCTTCCATTTGCAGGGCATCGCGCTCAATGCGGGAAAAGTCGAGGATGTCGTTGATGACCCGCAGCAGATGCTCGGTGGATTCGGTCGCCAGCGTCGCGTACTCGCTCTGCTCATGGGTCATGTGCGTGGTTTCCAGCAACTGCAGCATGCCCAGTACGCCGTTCATGGGGGTACGCAGCTCATGACTCATCATGGCCAGAAAATCCGATTTGGCGCGGTTGGCCTGTTCGGCTTCTTCCCGCGTCTGGATCAGTTGTGCCACCGAGCGCTGCTGCTCGAGGCTGGCGCGATGCAGGTTCTCTGCCAGGTTGTTGATGTGCCGCGCCAGCGCGCCCAGCTCGGCGTCATCGCTGACCGGCATGGGCGTGTGGTAATCGCCCTGTTGAATCGCCTTGAGGGCTTCGCCCATATCGCTGATGGGTCTGGACAGGCTCAAGGCCAGGCTGCGCGCCAGCAGAAAGGCGAACAACAAGGCGACCATCGCCAGGACGCCGGCCTTGAGCAGTATCTCCTGCTGACGTCGGCTGAATGCTTCGCTGGACATGCCCACCAGAACCCGCCCCAGATAACTCTGTGAAGCGCCCTGCGCGGGTTGGCCTTTTCCTGCGGCCGGCGCGCCGGGATTGCCGTGAATGGTGGTGCGCTGCGGTTGGACGGGGGCGAGGAAGACTTCCATCTGCCGGGTCTGCTGCTCGTTTTCACGCGGCTGGTCTATGTAGATCACGGCGGTATTGGAGCTGTCCTGAATTTCCACATAGCGAACGCTGGGCATGGACAGGGTGGCGCGCATCAACGCCTTGAGCCCCTCGATATCGCCCGTGGTCACGCCCGGCTCGACCGCGGTCGCCAGTTGATTGGCGATCAGTTGCCCGGTGTGATTGAGCTCCTGACGCAGGTCCTGAATACGTACGAAGGTAAAAAAGCTGATCAGCAAAGCCGTCAGCAACAGGGCAGGGCCAAGGCTGATGATCTGCGTGCGGGTATTGATGTCCCAGTGCCGAAACTTCATCGGCTGTGCGCCTCGCGCGCAACGCATTGCGGAGGTGGTTCGATTGATGCGTCCATGCCTGTTCGCCCGGTGGTCGCGAATCGGTCCGGCTGCACAAGGCAGTCCGACCATCGCGATGATTCATGCTGTGCGCGCATGTTAACCGAGATGGCGCGTGTTTCCAGCGAACTTGTTGAATGATGACGTACGGAGTGCGTAACCGAACAGCTTTGTCGCTGGCCGATAACGTGTTGCTCCGTATAATGACGGCATCGCCACTTGAATGGCTCTGGATGGATAGTTTTATGACCACACAGCAACCCGTCGCGGTGCTTGGCGGTGGCAGCTTCGGTACGGCCATTGCCAATCTGCTGGCCGAGAACGGCCATCAGGTTCGTCAGTGGATGCGCGATCCGGAGCAGGCTGAGGCCATTCGCGTCAATCGTGAAAACCCCCGCTACCTCAAGGGCATCAGGATTCGTCCTGAAGTCGAGCCGGTCACCGACCTGACGGCGGTGCTCGACGCCAGCGAACTGATCTTCGTCGCCTTGCCATCGAGTGCCTTGCGCTCGGTGTTGTCGCCTCATGTCGCGCGCCTGAATGGCAAGATGCTGGTGAGCCTGACCAAGGGTATCGAAGCGCAGAGCTTCAAGCTCATGAGTCAGATCCTCGAAGAGATCGTCCCGCAGGCGCGTATCGGCGTGTTGTCCGGGCCCAATCTGGCGCGGGAAATCGCCGAACATGCGCTGACCGCAACAGTGGTTGCCAGCGAAGACGAGGCACTGTGTCTGGAGGTTCAGGCTGCATTGCACGGGCGAACCTTTCGCGTCTATGCCAGCAATGACCGGTTTGGTGTCGAACTGGGCGGGGCCCTGAAGAACGTCTACGCGATTATTGCCGGCATGGCGGTGGCGCTGGACATGGGCGAAAACACCAAAAGCATGCTGATCACCCGGGCGCTGGCGGAAATGACCCGGTTTGCGGTCAGCCAGGGCGCCAACCCGATGACCTTTCTGGGCCTGGCCGGGGTGGGCGATCTCATCGTCACCTGTTCCTCGCCGAAAAGCCGCAACTATCAGGTCGGTTTTGCGCTGGGCCAGGGGCTGACGCTGGATGAAGCGGTCACGCGTTTGGGCGAGGTGGCCGAGGGTGTGAACACCCTCAAGGTGCTTAAGGTCAAAGCGCAGGAAGTGCAGGTCTATATGCCATTGGTCGCGGGGCTGCATGCGATTCTTTTTGAAGGCCGTACGCTCAGCCAGGTCATTGAGGCGCTGATGCGGGCCGAGCCCAAGACGGACGTCGATTTCATTTCGATTACCGGCTTTAATTGAATTCAGTCTGATCAGGAGAAGGTCTTGAACGAGTCGAAAATCCAGCACAACGAATCGATCCTGCTGCGCATTCTGTGGATGCTGCTGTTTCTGGGGGTATGGCACGTCGCCCAGATCATCCTGGCGGGCGTGGTGCTGGTGCAATTGGTCTATCGCCTGATTTACGGCGCGCCGAATGGCGGCCTGATGAACTTCGGCGACAGCATCAGCCAGTACCTGGCGCAGATCGGTCGTTTCGGGACGTTTCACAGCGACCACAAACCCTGGCCTTTCGGCGACTGGCCAGCGCCGCGTGCGCCCGAAGGCGAGGTGGCCCATCATGTCCCGCCAGCGGCACAGCCGGTGCGCAATGAGGCGCCAAAGCCATGAAGGTCTGGGTATTGCGTCATGGCGAAGCGCAGTCGCGGGCGCGCAGTGATGCCGAGCGCGAGTTGACTGCACATGGGCGTGAGGAAGTGCTGAAAAGTGCGCTGCACCTGACAGACAAGCCCGTGCAACGGATCATTGCCAGCCCCTACGTGCGTGCACAACAGACTGCCGAGCTGGTGCGTCAGTCGTTGGCATTCGATGGCTCGATCGTCACCGCGCCCTGGCTTACCCCCGACAGCAGCCCGCGTGAGGTGCTGGCGCAACTGGACAAGCTGGGTGTCGATGAAGTACTGCTGGTCAGCCATCAGCCTTTGGTGGGCGAACTGATCGGGGTACTGGCGCATGGCAGTCCGCAACAGGCCGAGCCGATGAGCACGGCCAGTCTTGCCGAACTGGAAGGCGAGTTCGTAGTGGCAGGCGGCATGCGCCTCAACAGCGTCAGGCACGTCTGAACAGCCTGTACGCGCAATGAATGACCGCCGCGAATGCGGCTCTCCCGGGAAAAGGATTCAGCATGAGCATATGGCGTCAGGCTCCCGATATCGAAGCCCTTATGGCGGCTCAAAAAAACACCATCGGCGAAGTGCTGGATATTCGCTTCGAAGCATTCACCGATGATTCTCTGACGGCCAGCATGGTGGTCGATCAACGTACCCATCAGCCTTTCGGGCTGCTGCACGGCGGTGCCTCCGTGGTCCTGGCCGAGTCGCTGGGCTCGATGGCCAGTTACCTGATCGTCGACCCGAGCAAGTATTTCTGCGTCGGGCTGGAGGTCAACGCCAACCATTTGCGTGGTGTGCGTAGCGGGCGTGTCACCGGTGTGGTCAGGCCTGTGCACATAGGCCGGACCACTCATGTATGGGACATCCGCATCAGCAACGACGAAGGCAAGCCAAGCTGCATTTCGCGCCTGACGGTTGCCGTCCTAGCGCATGGCAAAGAGCCTCCAGTCAATTGAGTGTTCTCAGCTATTAATCCCTCTGCTTAAGCCAAGGCTCTCTTCAGGCAGTCTTTTGGTTTTCAGGTCGCCTATATAAAGGCTTGCCTGGACCGGTTCACCCAGGCTTTATAGGCCTTCATGCTGCTCCGACCGCCGTATCGGGTCATCCTGATGGCCGGAGTGACACCTGCGATGGCGGTTCCAGTCATTGCCGATCTGCGAAGCAACTTGGCACAATCGTGACTCGCCCGCTCATGGAAGTATCGGCATGTCGCAACCGGTGTTTTTTGCTCACGCCAATGGCTTCCCTTCGGCGACGTACAGCAAGCTGTTTTGCGCGCTGGCACCGGAGTATTCGGTGACTCATCTTGAGCAGCATGCCCATGACCCGCGTTTTCCGGTGGATGACAATTGGCTGAGTCTGGTCGATGAGCTGATCCACCATCTGCGTGAGCAGCCGGGCCCGGTGTGGGGGGTAGGGCACTCGCTCGGTGGCGTGTTGCACCTGCATGCCGCATTGCGCTGCCCGGAACTCTACCGGGGCGTGGTGATGCTCGATTCGCCGGTGCTGGGGCTGGCTGACCAGTTGTTCATACGCGCCGCCAAGCGGCTGGGCTTTATCGACCGCATCACGCCAGCGGGTCGCACCCTGGGCCGACGTGAGGCGTTTGACGATCTGCCGTCGGCACGCGCCTACTTCGCGGGCAAGACCCTGTTCAGCCGCTTCGATCCCGACTGTCTGACCGCTTACCTGCAACACGGTCTGCGCGAGGAGGGCGGGCAGTGGCGTCTGCGCTTCGACCCGGCGACCGAGATCAGCATCTACCGCAGCATCCCGCACACCAGCCCGGTGCCGTCACGGCAACTCAAGGTGCCGCTGGCCATGGTGCGCGGCAAACACAGCCGGGTGATCATGCCTCATCATGGTTATCTGGCCCGACGCATGCGCGAAGGCGAATACCTGTCCATGCCCGGAGGGCACATGTTTCCCCTTGAACGACCGGATGAAACCGCATGGCTGCTCAAGACGCTGCTGGCTCGCTGGGACGCGCGTAGCGCCTCAAGGGTGACGGCGTGACGTTTAGCGTGGAGGAAGTGCGTTTCAATCTGGGGCATATCGAACTGGCTGCCCATCTTTACGGCCCCGAGGACGGCCAGCCGGTGATTGCCGTGCACGGCTGGCTCGACAATGCCAACAGTTTTGCCCGCCTGGCACCGCGACTGGAGGGCCTGCGCATCGTAGCGCTCGATCTGGCCGGGCATGGTCATTCACAGCATCGGCCTGCCGGGGCGTCCTATGCGCTGGCCGACTACGTGTTCGACGTGCTGCAGGTCGCCGAGCAATTGGGCTGGCAGCGCTTTGCCCTGATGGGCCATTCACTGGGCGCGATCATTTCGGTATTGCTGGCCGGGTCGTTGCCGGAGCGTGTCACGCGGCTGGCACTGATCGACGGTTTGATTCCCTTGACCGGCGACCCCGAATCCGCCGCCGAGCGGATGGGCTCCGCGCTGCAGGCGCAGCTCAGGCTGTCGGGCAAGAAAAAGCCGGTTTACGAGGATCAGCAACGCGCTGTTCAGGCGCGTATGAAAGGCGTCGTCCCGGTCAGTCGCGAGGCTGCCGAATTACTCGCCCAGCGCGGTCTGATGCCGGTACCCGGCGGCTATACCTGGCGCAGCGACAGCCGCCTGACGTTGCCATCTGCGATTCGTCTTACACCTCAGCAGGCGATGTCTTTCGTCAACGCTATCCGTTGTCCGACGCAACTGCTGGTCGCCAAGGACGGCATGCTGGCGAAAAACCAGCTCATGCTGTCCGGGCTGCCTTTCGACGTCGTGCAGCTTGAAGGCGGTCATCATCTGCACCTGGACGACGAGCAGGGCGCGAGCGCTGTTGCACACTGTATCAATCGCTTCTTCGCTGCTTCTTGACTTGAGCCCGGCAACTGCCGACGCTGGGCGGGTTGAAACAGGAGTCAACCGTGATGGATCAATCCGCAGCCTCTGGTGACCGCCTCGCTGGCGATCTTTTATATTTTCGTTCCCTGCTTGCCTGCCAATGAGAGCACTCATGCGTTTATCAAGTGTTCCCGTTGTCGCCTTGTGCCTGTCGATGTTCAGCGCTGTGCTGTGCGCCGCCGATGTAACAGGCAGCAGCGATCTGCAGATTCTGCCGCGTCTGGCCGACACGGAAATCGTCGATTATCGTCCGGCTGCCGAGCTCGAGCGGGTCTACCCGATGGGCTCGATCCGCAAGATCAGCGGCCAGTTGCGTTTCGACGGACAGGTCAGTGCGCGCGGCAATCTGACGTCTGTCACCTATCAATTACCTGCCGAGCGCACTGCCGACGACGCTTTCACTGCGGCGCGCGAAGCCTTGCAGCAGCAGGGTGCCGAGCTGCTGTTCTGGTGTCAGGCGCGCGACTGCGGAGAAAGCAGCCTGTGGGCCAACGAAGTGTTCGGCAACGCCAAACTGTATGGCGCGGATGACCGCCAGGCTTACCTGCTGCTGCGTCTGGCAGAACCGCGCAATGACACGCTGGTAGCGCTTTACAGCATCACCCGTGGCAACCGCCGTGCCTACCTGCACGTCGAGCAGTTTGAATCCGCTGCGCCACTGGGCGAACTGCTGCCGACCTCGGCCACCTTGCTGCGCCAATTGCGAAGCACCGGCACGCTGGAACTTCCGCGCCTGAGCGGCGAGCCACAGGATGCCTGGGTTACTCTGGTTTCCCGCGCCCTTAACCAGGACAGTGGCCTGCGCGCCACGGTGTCCGGACCCAGTGCCGGCGCCTGGCTTGACGCCCTGATCACCAAAGGCGTTCGCGCTGCCCGGCTCGAGGCTGGCGTCACTGAAGGCAAGGGGCTCAAGATCGAGGTTATCCGCTAGAACAGCGATGGCGGACTGGCAGGTTCGCCATTATGCTCGCTCTCTCCGATCCTTTTTAGTGAATGGCGCATGTTCAACAATGACCGTCTGTTGGTGCAGATTCTGCTGCTGGCGCTGTTTGGTGCCTGCCTCTGGGTGATGGCGCCGTTCTGGTCGGCGCTGGTCTGGGGCGCGGTGCTGGCCTTCGCCAGCTGGCCGCTGATGCGTTTGCTGACCCGCTGGTTCAAGGGCCGCGAGTCGTTGGCCGCGTTGGTGATGTGCTTGTGCTGGATGCTGCTGGTTGCGGCACCGCTGGTGTGGCTGGGCTTCAATCTCGCCGACCATGTGCGTGACGCCACGGGCCTGATCAAGGACATTCAGGTCGACGGCTTGCCCGACCCACCGCAATGGCTGGCGGGTATTCCGCTGGTGGGCGAAAGACTGGTAGCGCTGTGGACCACCATCGATCAGCAAGGCGCGGCATTCATGGCGACGCTCAAGCCGCATCTGGGTCAGGTCGGTAACTGGATTCTGGCACGCAGTGCGCAGATCGGCAGCGGGATTCTGGAGCTGACCCTGAGCATCGTCTTCGCCTTCTTCTTCTACAGGGACGGTCCGCGGCTGGCCGCCTTCGTGCTCAGCCTGCTGGAACGCCTGATCGGGGAGCGCGCCCAGTATTATCTGGATCTGGTCGCCGGCACGGTGCAACGCGTAGTCAACGGGGTCATCGGTACGGCAGCGGCCCAGGCGGTGCTGGCGCTGATCGGCTTCCTGATCGCGGGCATTCCCGGTGCACTGGTGCTGGGGATTCTGACCTTTCTGTTCAGTCTGATTCCGATGGGCCCGCCCTTGGTCTGGCTGCCTGCCACTGCCTGGCTGGTCTGGCAGGGCGAGTACGGCATGGCGATATTTCTGGGCATCTGGGGGATGTTCATCATCAGTGGCGTGGACAACGTGCTCAAGCCATACCTGATCAGCAGGGGCGGCAATCTACCGCTGGTGATTGTCTTGCTGGGTGTGTTCGGAGGCTTGCTGGCCTTTGGCTTCATCGGCCTGTTCATCGGCCCGACGCTGCTGGCAGTCGCTTACAGCCTGTTGACCGACTGGGTCGGCAGCGAACGTGCCCGCAGCCGCTGACGGCGAAAGTTTCCGCCGCGCCCTGACGCGCGGCGGAGCCTCGCCTTACGCAGCGGTGTCCAGGTACTTGCCGACTGGCTTGCTGCTCTGGGTGTCATATTTTTCGCTGAGTGCGGCGATCATCTTGTTCAAGGCCTGAGTGGCGATCTGGTCGGTATTGCCCTGATCAATGGTGCTGTCACTCTGCTTCAATGCGGCAGACAACTCGGAAGCGCTGATACTGTCGTCGCTATTGCTGTCCAGCGTACTGAACAGGCTGGTGCTTTCAGTGGCACTGGAAGTGCTCACCTGCGCAGACGACATACCGGCAGAAGGCTGTTGCGGCTGCATGCCGGCGACCAGCTCTTCAAGGCTGACTGTGCCGTCTTCGTCAGTGTCCAGTGCATCGAACACCTGGTTGCTGTTTGCCGTGCTGCCCGTATTGCTCAGCCCCGTGGTCAGCTCGTCGCTGCTGATTGCGCCGTCGCCATCGCTGTCCAGCGCGCCGAGCAGGTCTTCTGCCTGCTCGTCGACCGACTGCATGGGCGGCGGCGGAGGTGGTGTCATGGCGGCCAGCTCGTCGGCATCCAGGCTGTCATCGTCATTGCTGTCCAGGTCGCTGAACGCCTTGCTCAGGCTCACCGTGACACCATCCTTGCTGTTCGACGACAGGGCCGAGCTCAGCTCGTTCTTGGCAATGCTGCCGTCGCCATCGGTATCCAGCTTGGCCAAAAGTTCTTCCTGAAACTTCTTGTTGCTGGTGCTGGAGGTTGCACTGGTCGAACTGGTGTAGCTGGAGAAACTGCTGCTTATTCCACTGATCATTGGTCTCACTCCCCTGAGATGAATGTGCCCGATAACGGTGTACCGGCTTTTGCAGCCTCGGGGCGTCAGTTGTCGAGGGAATGTAAGCTTTGTACGTGGCGTGATACAGAATATGTCAGAGGCGTGGCAGGACCAGTATTGCCGTCAGGCCGCCGCCCGGGGTTTGCGCAAGCGACAGCTCGCCGCCGATACGCCGCGCCGCTTCCCGGGCGATACTCATGCCCATGCCGATTCCGCCGGAGTTGCGATTGCGCGAGCTTTCCAGGCGAAAGAACGGTTCGAATACCGTCTCGTGAAACTCGGGCGCAATCCCTGGTCCGTGATCAACGACGGATATGCGCACGTGATCGGCGCTGTCCTCAATCACAATGCGCGCGCTGCCGGCATAACGCAGAGCGTTGTCGACCAGATTCTGCAGGCACGAGCGCAGTGCCATCGGCTGCGTCTTGAGCGGCTTGCACTGGCCTTCGTATTGCACGTCGTCGCCATTGTCCTGGGCATTCTCGGCCTGCGACTCGATCAGCGCCTGCAGGTCGAACTGCTGCAGGCCTTCGCTGCGCCGGTGCTCATTGAGGTAGGCAAGCGTGGCGTCGAGCATGCTGATCATGTCATTGAGGTCCTGAGTCATCTGGCCGTGCAGCCTGGGCTCCTCGATCTGTTCGACACGCAGCTTGAGCCGCGAAAGGGGCGTGCGCAGATCATGGGAGACCGCTGCCAGCATGCGCCCGCGCTGCTGCATCTGTTCGCGGATCTTGCGCTGCATCAGATTGAACGTCTGCGCAGCCTGTCGGGCTTCCTGCGGGCCGCTGATTTCCAGTGGCGGGCTGTCGAGGTCTTCACTCAGGCGTTCGGCGGCTTCGCTCAGGCTCCGCACGGGACGGCTGAGGGCCTTGGCGCCATACCACGCGGCAATGATCAGGGTGATGAACTGGAAGAACAGCAATATGAGCGGGCCACCGAGGATCGGCGGTCTGTGCATGGGCCGCTGATCGAATTGCCCATGCTCGGCGTTGAACTCGTTGGGCGTTGGCGGCGGGGGGCGCATGCCGTACTGGGTGAACCAGATGAAAGCCAGCAGGTGCGCCAGCAGGATAGCCAACAGAGCGCCACCAAACAGTCGCGCAAACAGCGTATCGAATCTGCGGATCAACCCAGCTCCCTGGCATCGAACAGATAGCCTTCACCGCGCACGGTCTTGATCAGTTGCGGATTCTTCGGGTCATCGCCGAGCTTCTGGCGCAGACGCGAGACCAGCAAATCGATACTGCGGTCAAACGCCTCGATCGAGCGGCCTCGGGCTGCATCGAGCAACTGTTCACGGCTCAGCACCCGGTGTGGCCGTTCGAGAAACACGCGTAACAAACGAAACTCGGCGTTGGACAGCGGCACCACCAGGCCATCGGCCGCGGTCAACTGACGCAGGACGCTGTTCAGGCGCCAGGCGTCAAAACGAATGGTGGTGCGCTGATCGCTGCGCTCGTCACGGACCCGGCGCAGAATAGTCTGGATGCGCGCGACCAGTTCGCGCGGCTCGAACGGTTTGGCCATGTAATCGTCGGCACCCAGTTCCAGGCCGATGATCCGGTCAGTCGGTTCGCAGCGGGCGGTCAGCATCAGGATCGGGATGTCCGACGTACTGCGCAGCCAGCGGCACAGTGACAGGCCGTCTTCACCGGGCAGCATCAGGTCCAGCACCACCACGTCGAAGGTTTCGTCGGTCAGTGCCTGACGCATCTGCGTGCCATCGGTGACGCCACGGGCGTTGATATTGAAGCGCGTCAGGTAGTCGCAGAGCAGTTCGCGAATGGCCACATCGTCATCGACGATCAGCGCACGAACGCTCCAGCGCTGATCGGTCGATGTGGCATCCAGGGTAGTGTCGGGAAGTGCTTGCATAATGCGTCTGTCGCCTGCTTGTGCCGCCATGGACTGGCTGCTGTTGAAGATCAACGCTGCCCCTCATGCTACTTCGCCGGGAGGCTCGGCGGTAGGGTGGCGCGACCGAATGTCGGGGGCATGTCATAAATGTATCGAGATTGATACGAGACGCCTGTCGAGCGTGCCCTGCGAAGCGCGCCCCTGGTAGTTCTGACAGTATCCAGTGTCGCGCAACTACCGTTTAATCGAACGGGCTACTGGCCTGGACGGCTGGTTCTGGCAGACAAACTTTTGTCGAGAAGGCCAGGGTCTGTTGCCGTTTCATCGCGGCTCGGGATGAAATGGCAGCAGGCCCTGGGCGCATTATCAATCCGCCCGCACGTTTTCTACATAAACAGGGCGGCAATCGGATAGCAAGGGAGTGCTGATGATGGTCGATTCAAAAACAACAGCAACGTTGGATGACAAAAAAAAAGCGCGTATCGCCTACCGGCTGGCGCGCAGTCAACGCGGTTCAGGGCTCGACGCAGACCTTGCCCCGGCACAGGTGGCGGGCATTGTGGACCCGGCCGATGGAACGCTGAACAAGGATGTCCTGGCTGGCGAATTTCTCGAGGTCACCCTGCCTCAGTGGGCAGGACTGGTCACTGACCCGGGTGACTTCGATACGTTTTCAATAGAGTGGGCCATCGGTACGGCGCCAGATGACGACAAGTTTACCGTGGTGTTTACCGATACCGTTACGGCACCGGTGGCCCCTGGTACCTTTCCCAAGAAGATCGAGATTCCGTTGAGCAGTTTTCTGCCCGGCTTCGACAAGCCTGCAGACGGTGCTTACAGTCTGCGCTACCGGATCAGACAGCCGAATGATCAAGAGACCGTCAGCCCATCGATCAACCTGATCGTCGATACCACGCCGCCGGGCGGACATCTTGAGCCTGGACAGATGATTCTGAATACAGATCAGTTGACCCAGGCGTTTCTGGATGATAATCCGGGTGGTCTGGTCGGCACGCTGCCTGACTATGACGACTGGAAACCCGGCGACATGGTAGCCTTTTATTGGGTCGGCACACCGTTGCCAGACGATCCCGCAGATCTGCCGCCTCAGGTCGATTTCGTTGAAGTGGAACGCCCGACGAATAATACGGTGACATACCCCGTTTCGGCCATTGACTCGTCCAGGGACGAGCCCTATTACGTGGCTTACTTCCTCAGGGACAAAGCCACCAACCGTAGCCCGCTCTCCAACTACAAGCGCATAGACGTGGCGCTGGGGCCATTGGCCGACAACCTGCAAGACCCCGAAGTGCCATTGGCAGAGCCACCAGAAAAGTTGATCAACCTGCCTGATGCGAGACTCGGGGTCGAAGTGTTGATCCACTCGTTCGATAACTGGAAGCCGACCGACCGTATCGAAGTCACCTGGGGCACTGAACCGCTACGATCCGAGGAAGTCGGCAGCTTCCCGGAGTTTCCGGTGTCGATCAGGGTCCCTGATCCGGTTCTGCGTGATCAATACAATCAAGTGACTGGCGGCGTCCAGGCCACCGATGTGAGTTATCGAATCCTGCGTGGCGTCGTTCCGTCCGAAGTGAAAAGCACCAGCGTCAATGTCAATTTCGCCACTATCGGACCCGACCCGATCACCGATCCTGAGTGGCCGGATCCGGTCAACGACGCATTACTGCCGGTCGAAGTCCGTGGCCAGACGTCCAATTTAGTGAACGTCCTGACAGCAGCGGACAACAACCAGGCTGCCAAGGTCACTTTCAAACTGTATGAAAAGCTTCAACCGGGAGAAATTATCGATTTCTACTGGGGCACGAGCCATGTAGCAGAGGCGCAATACACCGTGGCTGTTTCTGACACGGCAGGCTCCGAGCGTGAGGTTGAAATACCCTGGAGTTATATCGATTATGAAGGCAATCGCGCTGACTTGCCGGTTCATTACCGCATCCATGCGCCCGATTCAGAAAACACGACACACTCGCCGGACACGCTGGTCAACGTAAGTGCCATTGTCATCACCCCGGACGCACCGCTCTTTGAGGGCACCAGTTCAAACGGCTGGTTGAACTGCGACTCACTCTTTGCCGATGGCATCGGGAATCCTGGCCCGGATGAACCGGGTATACGGGTTCGCGTTCCAGATCTTTCGAAATATCTGTCGGACGGTGAAACTGTCACTTTGCACTGGTATGGCTCCGGGGGACCTACAGGCGAAGATCCTATTGCCGGTACCGAAAAAGACGAGGTTATCTCGCTGGGAGCCAGCCATCCTGTCACCGGTTTCACCTGGCTGGTCACCCCCTACGATAAACACATTCTGCCCATCTACGATCCTTCAGGCAGCAGCCCAAACGGGAGCGCGAGGATCAAGTACTCCTTCAACATGGGAGGCGAAACCATTACCTCGCTGGAAACCACCGCCCGGGTAGGGATGTACGACGCAACCGGGCCTTGTCCTATCGTGCTCAAAACAGCTCAACCAGCGAAAAACTAAGGAGGGTCACCGGCAGAGGGTGCCTGCGGCCTGCCGCAGTCACCCTGCCGGGTATAAGCAGGCTCAGGTTGCTCCCAAACGGTTTAGGAATGTCGGTGCGTACCGGGTCATGTCACCTACGCTTATCGGTATTTCCCCGACGATCCTCTGCTGTCAGAACCTCCCTACGTTTACCTAGGAAACGTCCTACAGAGCATTCGGTTGGATCCCCGTAGTCTTTCGGCCTCTTTCCCGAGACCGCTTTCGGGCCGTCGTCACGGGGTTCAACCAGGTTTACCTCAAGGTAATGCATCGTCATGAATGCTCCATTCGTGCTGCGTCCGCTTTCATGGACATTGAAAACCGTTATTTTTCTCTCTCCCTTGCTGCCTGGCAGTCATGCCTTTGCGCAAATACTTGTCAATGCGCCGCAGACCATCGATGCAACAGGCCCGCTGGACAGTTATCGGGTTGTCAGCACCGGAAATCTGACAGCCAACGGCGCGACTACCCTGCAAATATCCACGATCACCGGCGCCAAGCTGACGCTCACTGGCAGTCAGGTCAGTGCGGGCACCAGCTCTTCAGCCGTATCGTTGACCGGGGCAGATGCGTTGATTGTCGGTAGCGTGCTGACAGGTGGCGCGGATGGCCTGGGGATGGGCAATGAAAGTGCACGACTGGTCGGTTCCACGGCCACCGTCATCGGCAGCACGATCACGGCCACGAATCGCGGGATAAACGCCGGCTCGCTCAGCAACCTGACCCTGGAAGGTACTTCAGTAACGGCCACTGGCGCCAATGGCAGAGGCATGGAGATGTGGGACTCCACGGTGAAGGCGTCCGGCAGCACCATCACCGGGCAGCAATATGGCGTGCGCTTGCGCGCTGACCCGGCCGTACCCTCAAGCAATCAGTTGGTCCTGGACGGAACCCGGGTCGAAGGCATCACGGGGTCGGCGCTGACCGTCGGAACGCCCACCGGCGCGCCCGCGACTGCCGATATCCAGGTCAACAATGGTTCTACGCTGACCGGCGGCAATGGCAAGATACTGGAGTTGATCAACGGTTCAACGGCGCACATGACCGTGGACAACAGCCATCTGCTGGGCGATGTATCGGCGGATGCGGGCAGTACCGCCAGCCTGTCACTGCAAAATAACGCGACCCTGACCGGGCGCCTGGAGAACGTCTCCAGCCTGTCGCTCAGTAGTCAGGGCCAGTGGGTGATGGTCGAGAACGGTCAGGTGAATGCATTGGCCATGGACGGTGGGTCGGTCAGGTTTGGCGACGCGGCCTCGTTTTACACCTTGTCACTCGCAAGCCTGTCAGGGAGCGGCACGTTCATGATGGACGTGGATTTCGCTGGCAAGGCCAATGACTTTCTTGACATCACGGGCAGCGCGACCGGCAGTCATACCTTGCTTGTCGGTAGCACGGGTGTCGATCCGCTCAGCGATACCAGCCTGCACATCGTGCATGCGGCAGCCGGCGATGCCAGCTTCTCGCTCGCAGGCGGCGCAGTGGATCTGGGCGCCTGGTCCTATGACCTGATCAAGCAGGGCGACAATGACTGGTATCTGGATACCGCCACCCGAACCATCAGCCCCGGCGCACAGACTGTCATGGCGTTGTTCAACACTGCGCCGACTGTCTGGTATGGGGAGTTGAGTACGTTACGTTCGCGCATGGGCGAGTTGCGCATGGATGAGGCCCGTTCTGGCGGCTGGATACGTACCTACGGCAACAAATTCAATGTGGCCGACGCCTCAGGCTTCGGATATCAGCAGGTTCAGAGTGGTGTCGCGCTCGGCGCAGATGGCAAGCTGCCTGTGGGGGCGGGGCAATGGCTGGCGGGCGTGATGATCGGGCAGAGCACCTCTGACCTCAGTCTGGATCACGGTGCCAGTGGCAAGGTCGACAGCTATTCGCTGGGCGCTTACAGCACCTGGCTGAACAGCGAGAGCGGCTACTACATCGATGGCGTGATCAAACTCAATCAGTTCAAAAACAAGGCCAGAGTCAATCTCAGCGATGGTTCCCGCACGCGCGGCAACTACGACAATCTGGGGGTTGGCGCATCGCTGGAGCTGGGGCGGCACATCAAACTGGACAACGGTTATTTTCTCGAACCCTACACCCAGCTGGCGGGCCTGGTCGTTCAGGGCAAGGACTACGCACTGGACAACGGTATGCGTGCTGAAGGTGACCGCAGCCGATCGCTGCTCGGCAAGGTCGGTACGACGGCGGGGCGCAGTTTCGACCTGGGCAAAGGACGTACGCTGCAACCTTATGTGCGGGTTGCCGTGGCTCACGAATTCGTCAACAGGAACGAGGTCAAGGTCAATGACAACGTGTTCAACAACGACCTCTCCGGTTCCCGTGGCGAATTGGGGACGGGCGTTTCGGTGTCGCTGTCTGACAACCTGCAGTTGCATGCTGATTTCGATTACAGCAATGGCGATGCCATCGAACAGCCGTGGGGCGCCAGTGCAGGCTTGCGTTACAGCTGGTAGCGACAGCGAAGCGGGGCGGATGATGTCTGATCGCTGGACGCTGATGCGCCAACGGTCCTATCACTTGTGCCAGTATCCGCAGAAAAAAGCAGGGTGTTAACTGATGGGCATGGCGGTCGGCAAACGGGTCGGCCACCGCTTCCTCATGCTGGAGGCCCGGCTCATGTCTGTTATTTCAAAGTGGATCGAACGGATCAGAATCCTGTTCTGGCCGGTTTCAAGGCGCAAGAGCATGTTGCTTGCGCCGCCGATGGTCGCCGAACTTCTTCCTGACATACCTGGCGGTGAGCCTAATTTGCTCCCCAGCAGCGCCTGGCTCGTGCCGTTGCGGGTCGATTTTCCCATGTGGCAAAACTCCGAGCCTACCCCGGGCAATCCCGAGTATCTGCGCGTGTACTGGAACGACGTGCTGCTGGAGGAGAAGACCTGGACCGCACCTGTACAGCCTGTCGATCTGTTCATCATGATCGCGCAGCAATACCTGATCGAAGGCCGGCATCGACTCCGTTATCGCGTCGAGACCTCCAATCAGGTGCAGACCGAATCCGAAACACTGGTCTTTGTCATTGATAAAACGGCACCGGTATTCGAAGACGAAGGGGCGCTGATTTTTCCGGAAGAAATCATCAGGGATGGTCTCACGGCGGCCTGGCTGGATACTCATGGCGATACCGTGCTGGCCGAGGTGCCCGCGTATTTTTCGCCGGGCGCCGGGGACCTCATTATCTGGTACTGGAGCAGCATGCCGACGGGGTCGGAGCACACCGGAACCCTGACGCTTGAAGCGTCCGATATCGTTGGCGCGATCAACATCGGCTTTGACCGGCAAGTGGTTCTCGAGAGCGGCGATGGCATTCGTTATGTGTCCTACAGGCTGAAGGATCGCTCGGGGAATGCCGGGCCTCGTGCGCTGGCTGTTGCGCTGCTGGTGTGCGCTCAGCCAGTGCCGCGTGTGTTGCCACCCCCTCGTGTTCAGAAGGCTGCAGGCTCGGCAAGTGCCAGCAGGCTTGATCCGGTCGATGCCTTTCAGGGCGCAGTGGTATCGATACCGGAGGATGCCGTGATTCTTCCCGGTGAAACCGTCCGCGTCCAATGGGCCGAGCCAGGCAGTGTGGGCTCTTTTCTTACGGAAATCGCAGACTCGAGACTGTTCAGCGTTCCTTCCACAAAAATTGCCCCGCATTTCAGCAAGTCCATCCCGGTGTACTACGAGGTGTTCGAAAATAGCGTCGACTCACCCCATCTTTCGGACCGGCATACGTTGAGTATCCTGGGAATGACAGGCTTTCCGGTCGTGCAGTGTGACAAGGTATCCGGAGGGCGTCTGAGCCTGCAGAGCATTGCCGAGGGAGACTACGCGCGGTTCACGCTCGACAGTTGGTCTTTCATGGGCACTGACCAGTTTGTCAGCGTCGAGGTGCACGGCGTCGGCAGTGCTGATAATGAGTCGTTAGTGGTTAGCGTGCTGGACGAGTACCCGGTACCGCTGGTGGGCGATAACATCGACGCCGGTCGTATCAGCAAAACGGATTTGACTAGATTTCTGATCGGCACTCAGCTGGATGTGCGGGTGCGTGTGAGTTTCGACCAGACACTCTCGTGGCAGCCTTTCCCTTCACTGAGACCAACGTTGTATGCCTGAGGAAATCATGGACCGCCAGGTTGGCAGTCCATGGTGCATTGCTACTTGTAGGTCATCGTGAAGCTGAGCGCCCCTTTGGCCTTGCCCGGCCGGATCGCGCTGCTGTCCTGAGTCTGATAGAAGCGGGCGTAGAAGTTCAGCACAGTGTTGCCGGGTGTGATCGCGATCAGTGGCACTTCGGTCTGCAACTCCATGGGCGTGACGCCATCACCTTTGAGGACCTGAATCCCCATGCCCTTGGCGTCCGAATCGCTGGTCAGGCTGAAAACCCCGCTGCCGACGGGGCCCTCGGGAACCGAGCCTTCGACACCATCGAGCTGGATATGCGCCGTGGCCACGAAGCCTGCGCCCGTGTAGGTCTCGCAGTTACTCAACGCAATACTGAATGGCACCGCAGGTGTGGTGAAGCCGGGACCGGTGAAGTCAGCGCTGTCCCACTCACCCAACTGCACCGGGTCGGCACTGACCGGATCTGCACCGACGCTGCACTGTGCCTGAAGTATCGTGCCGGTCAGCCCGAACTTCATGATCCTGCCAAGCGTTGTCACGCTTCCGGAGAACAGTTCACTGCCATTGAGCACATTGGGTCCGGAGGGAATCGGTCCGGTCTTGACCAGCGTGACGTAGTTGTTCAAATGAAGGAAAGGCAGGCTTGTGAGCATTTTCTGGTGGTCGTTGAGGCCGATGAACGGAACGGAGGCGCTGCCACCTACAGGCGTGAAGCAATTGGGGCAGTTCCTGTCATACGGATACTCCAGTCTTACCCGCACCCCGACGCCCGGAATATTGGTTTGCAGTATCTTGCCGGTGAGGTCTTCCCCGTTTATAGGCTCCACCGTGCCGGAAAAGATCGGAGCCGTTGCCGTTGCGTTGAATTCCAGAAGAGCCGTGCCGTCATTTCTGCAGGCCGCCTCCAGGCCTGCCTGATCTGGTGTGGCGTGAAGCATATCGATGCTGCCGATAAAGGTGCCCACTGCAGCGTCTTTCGGGACGTAGAGCGTGCCGATGTCGCGTCGGTAGTCCTTTATTCCCGGAGAGGAAACCCAGTAGCAATCGTTGCTCGGTGTGTCATCCGGTACGTCGGAATAAGCCGCAGCACTATGGCTGGCCCCCAACAGGATCAGACCGGGGAGCAGGGTATTCAATGCAGTGTTCATGGGGTGATTCCTGAAATAACGATGTCGCGGATGGCTCAGACCTGATGTCACTGGGTACACGTCATGTCCTGCATTCGGTAGCCCTGGGCCAAGGGCATGCCAGCGGGGTCTATGTGCAGACGACACTGAGGGTCGCTTTTTTCTCCCCAGTGGACATCGAGGGTTTGTGCCTGCATGTCGGTGGACAGCAGAATCTGCCCGCCCTGGCCTGCGATGCCCAGGATGTTGCCCTGCGCGTCGCTGACCCGGGCGCCGAATGGCAGCGGCTGGCCACTGGGAGTGGTTGCATTGATGACCAGGCGTGTCACCGTGCGTGCAGCGAAGGTGGTCTTGATCACGGCACCCCTGGCAGGCACCACTTGAGCACTGGCGTTATCGATTTCCACCTCGGGGCCAAGCCGGTCGGTCTGCAAGGCGATCGGGTTATAGCGGTAGGGGCGCAGATAGGGCATCAATGCGTAGCCGCGACTATTGGTCCTGACACCGGTCGCGTTCTGTATGCCCACGCCTGGTGTATCGGGCACTTCGACCAGGGCGATGGTGTCACCCAGATTCGGGCCGAACTCGATGCCGTCGGCATGCAGCAACAAGGCGCCACTGGCATTGACTGATGTACTTCGATAATCATTGCCCTGAGTCACACCGGCGCCGAGGCTGGCGAAGGGCGCCTGATAGCCCGCCGCAAGGCTGGCACTTTGCTGCTTGCCGTCATCGTTGCTCAGGCTGGCGTGATAATTGACCCGGTTTTCGTAGAGGCTGCCGCTCAGGCTGCCCCGTTGACTGTGGCGATTGGCGCTGCTCTGCAGGTCGAGTGTGGCATTGCTCGAATGGCCGGTGTCGAGGGGCATCGAGATGCTCAGGCCGAACTGCCGGTCGTTGCCGCGGTTACTGGCTACGCTCAGCGACTGTGAGGCGTAGAAGTTATAGGTTATCCCGGCACGATGGGTATTGAAGTTGAACTGAAATTGTCGTTGCTCGATATCGCTCCCCCAGTAATTCTGTTGCGACAGCGTAAGACCGACGCTGCTGCGTGCGCCGATTCTCTGATGAATCGAAGCCTCCAGTCGGCTTCGGCGGCTACCCCTGAACGCATCGTCGTTGCTGCGCTGACTGACGGCTTCGTCGAAATCCCGATAGCCTGCGGTGGAGTAGCGATAACCTGCGAAGCGCAGATTGGTATGGGTAGTGAACGCCTTGCCGTACTTGATGGCGTAACTCATGCCCTGCACGCTGGACTGACCGGGCTGATCGATGCCGGCGCGTGACCGGGTCACATCGAACGCCATCGCTCCCAGCATACCCATGTCCCGTGACACGCCCAGCGCTGCGGCATGGTAGAAGTCGCTGGTCATCAGTCCGCCATAAAGTGTCGAGTTCCAGCCTGTGCCAACGGCCAGCGTGCCTTGCCATAGCCAGGGATGCTCGGTGGCGTAGGCACCGTTGAAGCGGCCCAGGGCTGCGCTGTATTTCCAGACGCCTTCGCGCAACAGGTTACTCATGGTCGAGTAAGGTTGGGTAAAGCGCCGCACCTGACCATCGGCCTCGGTCAGCACGATCTCCAGTTCGCCGCTGCCCGCCGTGTTCAGGTCATCTATTTCATAGGGGCCGGCACTGACATACGTGGAGTAGATCGGGTATCCGTTCTGCAGGACTTCCAGTTTGGCCCTGCTTTGCGCAACGCCACGGATCACCGGTGCGTAACCCTGCAGGGAATCGGGGAGCATCTCCTGATCGGTTTTGATCAACCCGCCCTTGATCGGCACGCTCCGGAAGACATCGCCGCCGGTGTAGGTTTCACCGAGGGTCAGGTTAGCGTGGGTGCCGGGCAGGTCGCGCTGTGCATAAGCGTAGGCTCTGGTCCACTCGCGATGTCCCTGTGCATCCTGACGCACGCTTTGATTGCTGCGCAATCGCCATGACCCCAGGTTGATACCGGTGTTTAGGTACAGGTCTGCGCTGCTGCTGGTGCCTGTTTCCCTATGGGTCGTCTGTTGCGCCGAGGTCTGGTAATTGATGAAGGCGGCGTTGATGCCGTAATCCCAAAGCGCCGGGTCCACTCGCCCGTTGGCGTCGCGGCGCATGGCGATCTGCGGTATCGAGATCGACAGTTGCAGTCTGCCGCCGTCCAGTACGACCTTGGCGTCCGGAATCAATTGCCCCAGCGCGACACAAGCGACTTGCAACAAGGCCGGGTCGGCCAGACTGTCGAGGCGTACGCCGATCTGCTCCAGCAGTTCCCGCGACAGGCAGGGCAGCAGGCCGTTGCCTTGTGGGTCGGCATCGAAACGGATCTGCCGTTGGCCGAAATGGCGCATATTGACGTGGATTTCTACCCAGTGATCGCCTGGCCCGAGGTTTTCGACAACTGACAACTGGTTCAGCACGCTGGCCGCGGCCTCACTGTCATAGTCCTGGCCCTGACGCAGGAAGCCGGACTGGAACTTGACAGGGGTTGCCGCCTTGGTCAGTTCCAGCGGTACGGTAACGCTGCCGCACACAATCAGCACCTGCATAAAGCGCAGGCGCACTGGTATGAACCCGGAATCGGGTAATAGGGTCATGTTCAATGTCCTGGGGATGAAACGGGCCAGCGCTGTTTCAGTCAGTCAGCGTGGCTGTAGCTGTCAGCGGCGTGCTGTAGCCGCCGTAATCGTTGATCGCGGAAAACACCACCTGCAGGCCCGGTACCGCTTTCGTTTCACTGAGCTCGTAATGGCGAGAGCTGAACGGGCCAAGCATGGCGACTTCCCTGACTTTTTCAGTTCTGCCACCGCCGGAGACGTCGAGGCGAATGAACGACACGTGAAAGGGTGTCGGATTCATCGCGGTCAGTTCTGCCTTGCCCGCAATCTGCCTGACCGACCATTGCAGGTCCTTGAGGCGGGCAATGGGGTTATCAGTCAGCAGCACCGGGCGATAAAACAGTTTGATACGGGTACGCAGGGCAATATTCAGTACGTTGCCCTGCGAAGGGTCGGCTTGAGGTATTTCCTGCACGTTGAAGTAGAACAATGATTCACGATCAGAGGGCAGTTCGTGGGGCAGGCCATTGATCTGTACCTGTTGTTCCTTGCCCGGATTAAGGCGGAAAAGTGGCGGCGAAGGTGCGAACGGAACGACGGTGACAGTGTCGTCTGCTTCCGTATTTACCCAGGTCTGTACCGCGAACGGGCGATCACTTGGATTGGATATGACCACCGACGTACTGCGCTTGTCGCCGTCGAACACGATGCGAGTTGCGTTGACCGTCAGTGCTGCCTGACTGGCTGGTATATAAGCTGCGCACATGAATAACAGCATGCACCCCGCGAGGGCAGGTCTTTTGAAAGCCTGTTGGCAAATCATGGAAAGTTACCTTGTACGTTCAGATCCGAAACGGACCTGAACGTATTGAAGATGCTTCACGTGAAAAGACTATTGATTCTTACACTGTGAGCGAATGGGTCGATGTATCAGTTGATTGCGACAACAAACTGTACATCCGCCGAAGCAGCACCGGCTTGAACGGTAGCCGCTGTCGAACGGTAGTAGGCGTTGAACACCATGTCGGTGGCACCGCCCTCAATCAGTGCATAAGGTGCCGATTGGCTGCCTGGTTTGATGGACGTCAAGGTCTGGTCCTTGATGACAATCGCGACGCCCTTTGCCCCGTCGGCAGTAGGGGTGACAGCGAAGTAGTCGCCGCTGCTGTCAGCGTTACCGATGAAGGTGACTTTGGCCGAATTCGGGTCGCCAGCCACAAGGCCGCAACTGCCGTCGTCATTGACGCGCAGGGCAAAGCTCTTGCCAGAGAGTTCCTGACCGATGCCGGTAAAGCGGTTGGCCTCGATAGAGCCCATGTTCACCACGTTGCCGATAGAGCCATCGCCCGGATTGACTACTTCGATAGGGCAGGTGGTAGCGGTGATCTTGCCTTCGAAACGAATCGTGCCGGGGCCGGGGTTGGCGGATACGACAGTGCCGGTGAGTGTAGTCGCCAGAGCAAGGCCCAGTACGGATAGCATTTTGTTCACGATGAAAACCCTATTAAAGTTATAGAAGTAAAAATGTAACTATTTATGGTGTCTTGATAGACGGTTTGTGTTGTGTGTCATGACGGGGCGGGAGTTTACAGCAGGTGAGTTAGTTGCAAAGTCTCTGGAGGGCTTTGGTTAATGGCGGGCGGTGTAGGATATTTCCTAAACTAACGTGATACGTCTGGAGCCTTGAGTTTTAATGTTGTTTCGGGTTTTTACTGGGCGGTGCGTTGTTTATTCAGGCAGAGAATCCAAAAAGGGAAAATGTAAAGGTTGGAGCAGTAAAAACGTCGATCAAAATGCCGCCGACAGCGATGAGCCTTTGTCGGCGGCGGAAAGTCCAGCCTTATCACCGGCGAGGCATGTATTTAAGCACGAAGACGTTTTCCCCGAGTTTGCGAAGCCGTACTAAAAAACCCGTTCTGCCCGCAAACCGTGACGGACCGCTGGACGGTGCTGCTGCAGGGTCATCTGTCGGTGTCCGCGCGCGCCTGGCGAAAGGGCCGCTCTCCGGCCGAGGGTTCGGTGTAGGTGGTTCAGGCCTGTTCACCCGCACTCTTGGAATCCTCACACCCCCAACAGGCCCGGGTGCGTCCATACTCGCTGGAGCAGATCCACGCCGCGTACCCGTTACAGAATCGACCGGTGAATCGTCAATCGTCCCGACTGAAACTCTACTCGCTGTCTCGGAAACTCGCCGGCTGGAAGCCTTGGACGCAGCCTTGATCGCGCTTTTAACCGCACTTCTGAATACCCCCCCAGCGATGTCTAAAGGTATCGCGGCATAGGCCAGGTATTCCCCTAACCGAAAGGCTGTCTCGTTTCCCTTCACCGCACCATAAGTAGTGGCAGCCGTTGATGCAGCCCCCAGAACGGTCCCTGCCGCCAGCAACCCTGTTGCGACGTAGGCCGCCGTCTGTGCGGTCATCGTCATACCCAGGACCGTTACAGGAACCGAGCCGGGCGCGGCCAATCCAAACGATGCAACTGTCGCGTAGGCACCCACTGCCGTGAACACTACGCCAACCGCGAGCATGATCCAGGTCTGTATTCCCATGCCCCCCGGCATCTCTGCAGGTATCGCATCCTCATCGGGCCTTCGCAGCCGGCCGCTCTGGGAGCTGGCGTCATGCCCGGTGGGGTCGCGCCAGGCAATGGGATTGCCCAGGCAATAAGTGTAGGGGTTGACCCCGCCTGCACCAAAGGGGCTCAAGGAATCAGGGCTGTGAAAACGCATCATGCCGGGGTTGTAGGCTCTGTAGCCATTGCCCAGCAGATACCAGCCCGTGTCTTTTTCGCATATTTCGCCGTTGAACCCTGCGACGCTGAGCAGCGCGTCATCGCTGTGACGTTCTCCGTAGGCGCTGTAGACCGCTGTTCGCAGCTTGTCCTGCTGGAACTCAGCGAGCACGCTCTGGTTCGCATCCGTCAGCAACAGCAGGGTTTCTGCCGGTTCTCCGATGGTCTGCTGGCCGACGGGTTGCTCGTCTATGTACAGAAACTGAGTACGTCGGTCGTCCTGCACCGTGCTGCTCAACTGCTGGTCCTGATAAAAACGCAGTATTTCGCTGTCACTGCCATTGCGGGTGGTGGCCAGATGATCATGGCCGTCGTAAGCGTATGTGCTGATCGGCTCACCCGCCGGTTTCTCCACCCGTAAAAGGCGGCTCTGGCTGTCGTAGTACAACCGGTTGCCATGTTCGTCATCGAGCTGGTTGCCGTTGGCGTCATAGCGGAACGTCGGGTCCGGTGTGCCCCGTGGAGGCCTGTAGGTGATGCCGAGCAACTGGCATCGGTCCCTGGAGAGGGGATCGGGGTCATCCTCTTTGCCATAGTGGAAAAAGGCCATCTCAGTGCTGGCGTCGGCAAATTCGGTAGTGGTCTGGATCATGTTGTCCAGCGAGTCGAAGATGAACGTCTGCTTGAGTATCGCCCTGCCGGATGCGTGCACTGGCAATGTGCTGCCTGAATAGATGACGCCGGTCAGACGACCTCGAGCGTCATACTTGAATGTTTCCAGCAGCAGCGTGTTGCCTGCTTCCTGCAAGTGACGGCTTTGCATGAGCCCGTCGGTTTGCCATTGCTGTTCCAGCGTACGTACCGGGTGATTGCCTGCAATCTGCGTCCTGAGAATTTCCTGTCCCTGGTCGTCATACTTCATGCGGTTTACCAGGCGGGTTCCGGTGGCCTGGTCACAGGTTGTCATCTCACTGGGCTGACCCAGGGTGTCATACAGGATTGTCACCTCCACGTTGCCCTGCACAACGTTTTCGAGTCGGCCGAAATCGTCGTACCGGTAAATCGTTTCCACGCCTTTGACGCCACCTTTGATGCGGCCCTTGACTACGCCTTTAACCGAGTTTTTGACGTCTTTTTGTTCGACGTCGGTGCGATACATCGCACGGCCCTGCAAGGATGTCCGATGCACGGTTTTCCAGGTCCGGCCTTGTAGATCTTTCCAGGTCTCTTTGGTCAACTGGTTGTGCGCGTCATAAGCATAAACGCGCTTGCCCTGCTGATTGGTGGCAGAGGTCAGGCGGGCGCTGACGTTGTCATAGCCAAAACCGACGGTGTCATCCGGTGCAGTACTGGAGACGATCTGGTCGGTGAGTGCCAGGTTGTAGGTGTAGCTGATGTCATCGCCCTTGGCCGTTTTGCGGGTTTTGACCTGCCTGTGACCGTCCTCATACTCGTACTGCTCGATACGTTGCCCTGCCTGCGACAGTGTCAGACGACCCAGCCCGTCGAACGCCTGTTTGCCTGCCAGAGTGTTGGTAATGCCGTCCGAATGCATCATTTTCAGGCCGATCGGCAGCTCGGTGTTGCTGTGCGGTGCATAATCACGGTGCGCCTCGCTTCCATCCGGCAAGCGTGTTGTGACCATGCGCGACCAGGCGTCATAACTGAACAGGGTTGTGTGGTTTGACGCGTCGGTCTGCTCCGTGCAGCGCCCCAGTCCGTCGTAGAGGAAGGTTTGTGAACCCTGATCTTTTTCTCCATCTGCGTTCTGGGTCTTGATCTTGATCTTGATCTTGTCCGGCTTGCCGAACATGTTCAGCCAGGTCTCGCTGCGACCACTGATCAGCGGTTCTGCGTCACTGCTTTGCACCCAGGTCTTCTGAACAGGGCCTTTATGTTCTTCATTGCCGATGGGGTCGTAGTACTGGTGGGTCTGTACGCCGTGATCCGAGGTAATGACACACTGGACGTTCCAGTCGTCATAGGCGTAGGTGTTTCGCGTGGCGAACCGTTGCTGGTTGGCGAACCAGTCATAATCCGTTTCGTGTTGCACATTGTTCCAAGCGTTGTATTGCGCGGTATGGATTATGCGCATCGCTTGCAGATCGTTGCTGTCGATGTGGTCCCGCTCCTCGAGTATTGCCCGGCCCAGGCCGTCCAGAACAGAGCGGGTCTTGACCTTGCGGGCGTCGACCAGCACTTGTTCTGCCTGCTGCCCCGCAGCGGAACACAGGGTGTACAGATACTCGCGACTGGCTTCATCACTTGAGTCCGGTGCGATCGTTTCTTTGGTCAGCCGGTTCAGCACGTCATAGACATAGCGGATCTCCACGCCTTCTTCCAGGGTCAGCAGCACCTGACCGGTCAACAACGACTGTTGTTGCTGCTTGCTTATGCGGGCGTTGTCGAAGCCGATCGTGGTGATGTCTATGAGTTGTACCGGGACCTCCAGTTGCCTGCTCTTGCTCTTGCTGTACTCGTAGACGGTAACGGTGTCGTTTCCATTCAGGGACTCGATATTTTTCCCGGTTCGACCATGCAGGAATGGCGCATCCGGCTGGTTGATGTACTCCAGCAGGACCTTCTGCAACTCTACACAGGTTCCATCGCTTTCAAGCTGCAGCAGCGTTTCGCTTTCCGGCACGATCCAGTCGGGTAACTCGCTGTCGGCCAGTGCAGGCAATGTCTGGTAGCGATAACGTGTGGCCAGGGTCGGGGCCCCGAGCTGCGACGATGGAGCGGGCTTGACCACTTTTTCTTTCAGTCGGGAGACAAACCCTTCCGCATCGGCCGGGCAACCGTCGCCACCGGCGGCCGGGTACCAGCTGCTGACTTCTTCGATCCCGTCGGCGCGGGTATGCACCAGCAGGTTGCCGTAACTGTCATAGGTATCGGTGACGGTCTCTGTGCGGGTCCGCTCAGGCGCGTCCAGCCGTTGCCAGCGGGTGGTGATTTCGCTGGGTAGCTGACAATCGTTGGGCTGTCTGGAGTAATGCTCGCCCTGCAGGATGTTGTAGGCGGTCGTGACCGTCAGCTGGTTTTTGTTCTGGGTGGTGACTTCAAGGGTCTGCAAGTGGAAGCGGTTGAAGGTCCGCTCTATGCTGCGCACGGCCTTGTTGTCGACCCACAGGCTTTCGGTACAGACATAGTTGTAGTCCTGCAAATATTTATAGAGATTGTCCAGGCCGTTGTCCTCCCAGGCGATGGGCAACCCTGCACCGAGAAAGTTTCGTGAGCGTTGCTGGCCGTCCTTGTAGGTATATCGCACATCGATCTTTGCCTGATTCAGGCCGGGATCGATGACGTGTTTTGTCACCCTGGGCACGGGCATGCGACCGGCGCTGGATGGAAACGCATGGCCCTCGTCCTGGTAGTAAACGTTTTCGCTGCTTCCAGCAGGTGTCTCCACATGCCTGACGCATAATTGATTGCCGTTCTCCAGGCCATATTCGAAGCGCCACGACGCTTTGTTTTCGGTGGGCAGGGTGATGCGCGATACGCGTTTGTCGCTGCCTGCGAGGGTCATTAGAAAGCGCGCCAGCGGAGTATCGCCGGTGCCTTCGTCCGGATGCAGATCCAGCTCGACGGAGGTGGTGCTGCGGGCAATTTTCAGCAGCGTCTGACCCAGGTCATCAGTGATTGAAGCAAGCCTGTAGGTGCTGCTGTTGAACACCGTGTGCTTGAGCGCAATGCTGTGCCCCGACGGCGCGATGATTTTCACCGGCCAGGCCATTCTCTTATTGCCGCTGCTGTGCAGCTCGAGGATTTCCACCAGACCTGATTTGTGCGCCACCCGGTAAGACTCATCGTCCAGTTTGTAGAAGTGGAAGGTGTCGAGCTTCTTTTCCGTCATCGTCAGTTGGCCGTTGCTGCTGGTGCCGTCGACCCGGAAGGTCTCGCCTGTGCTGAGGGACAGGATCTGAGTGGCAGGGTCGTACTGCGACAACTGCATGTTCCAGCCCAGGCCATAGCCGCTGTCCAGCGTATTGAGCTGGCTGTAGGACAGGTCGAGTCGGAACCCTGGCCCGCGCAGGTCATTGCTTTGCAGATCGGGCAAGCTGATCGATATGTTGTATAGCCCGGTGCGTGGGTCAACGCCGCTTTTCAGACAACTCATGAAATTGAGCGCGTTGGAGTGCACGGAAGTAGAAGCAGCCATGGAGCGGACCTCGCTGATTGATGCGTGACAAGCGCAGCGGTGCCTGACGATTGTGCAGTCCTTGCGCTCTGGTCATTGACGACCCCCAAGCCTGAACGCCCGAAGACGTTCGTGTGGCTGGAGGTCTTGCCTAACCCTAACAGTCCGTACCCGGGCAACAACCTAGCAGTAGTGCTAGTGGGCAACTGATGTGCATCGGCGTAAAAAAATCCTATCCGCATTCTCAGGGGCAACCCTTGCGATATACCCATTTCAGGCGGAAACGAGAAAGGAGTCTCACTCATGGCGCTGGATCTTCCCGCCCCCAAGGTGCCCGACCTGCAGCAGCCCGGGAACTACCTCGATCTTGATCAGTTGGGCGGTGCCGACCTGACCACCTGGATCGACTATCCAGGTATCAAGAACGGCGATCGGTTCATGCCCAACTGGCGAGGTTGCGGTGCCCTGGGCGCAGTGGAGGACTATGTCGGCGATGTTATCGAGGTCGTCGGGTTGCAGCCCGAAGGCATGCCCCTGTTGATCAATAATCCGTTGCTGATGAGGCTTGATAAGGGGTGGGTGTTTTACTCGTACATCGTCGAAGGTCGCCCTGATGAATCCCTGCGCCTGTTCTTCTATGTCGGTAAGCCACCGTCAACGGCCGCCGGGCTGGGGGTGCTGCAATGCAAGGAGTCTCACGATCTGAAGCTTGATCCTGACCTGCTGTGGCAAATCAGTGAAGTGTTGTTCGTGGCGCCGCCGTATCAGGCGATGCGCGTGGGCGACAGGGTGACCCTCACACTGGATCTTTATTTCGATGAAAGCACTTTCTGGTACTCGTTGGTCCGGTCCCGGGAATTGACGGTGAAAGAGGTGGGCCAGCCTCTGCGGTGGCCGATAGGGTCCAACGAACTTGCGCCAATCAGAGATGGCTTCGCTCTGATGAGCTACCGCATCGAGTATGCCGATTCCACATTGACAACGGTTTCGGCCACTCAGTCGCTGGCTTTCGTCGCACCGTCAACGGCGTTATTGCCCGCCTTGACCATCAAGGATTTCAACGGTGGCTCACTGGATCCGGAAGCCTTTCCTGACGGCGTCACCCTGCTGGTCGATCCTTTCGGCATGCAGATCGATGACGATGTCGTGGTTTATGTCTCCAGCGGCAATCGGCTGGTGCAGACCCTGCGGGCCGACCTCTCCAATCTCGACAGTGGCGTACTGCAGTTCTCGCTGGCTCAGGCCTGGCTTTCTGCCAATAACGGCAAGGAAATCGAGCTGGTGTATCAGTACGCGCGACCGGGCAACGCAGCCAGCTCGTTACCGCGCAAGGTCATTCTGAGTCGACCGCTCGATCTACCTGCGCCCGTTATCGGAGACGCCATCATTGACGGCTCCGGTGAAGGGACCGTCACGGGCTATATCTTTGCCTCGCAGCTGCAGAGCGGGGTGACGATTCGCATACCGAAAGAAGCGTTTATCGGCGACGATTACACGGTACAGATGCATTGGGAGGGGTACACAAGCACGGGCAGCTTTATCGCTGATCCGTCGCCAGGCGATCCGCGCCTGTTCGTCATCCCGCCCACAGCGGTCCCGGCCAATATGGGCAAGTGGGTCGCCGTGTACTACAAGGTCGTCTCAGCGTCGCAATCAGGCACTTCGCAAGTATTCAATCTGGAAGTCAGAGCCCTGGGCTCCGTCTGGCCGTACATCCAGATCATGCGACCACGCGTTACCGATGCCCTGCTTGACCTCGCCAGGGTCCCGCCAGAAGGTGCAGGTCTGGACCTGGAATCCTGGGCCTACATGGCTCCCAGGCAACGGGTACGCATCAAGGCCACTGGCTTGCTGCCGTCGGGCCTGGAGCAAACGGTCGGGCTACGTACCGGCGCTGCAGAACCGGTCAGCGAGGCGGAACACCAGGCCAGGCAGCTGTCGGTAATCATCCCGAGGGGGTTTCTGGAAAGTCTGCAAAGAAACAGACCGACCAACACCGTGACGGTTGAAGTCAGCTTTGATGAAGGGGCGAATTACACACAGTTTCCGTCTATCGATTTCACGGTGCTGGACGATGTTTTTTCACGGGCCGGCGGGCTGGCGCAGGACGCAACGGTCACCGGCATGACCCCACACTTACACGGACGTAATCCTATGGCTACTAACACGCTGAACAACCTGACCGAGTGGATGAAAGACCCCGCCAATAATGTGATGTGGGGCTGGGATTCCATCGCGGCAATGGCCCGAGGCAAGGTGAATAACCTGTTGCTTCAGGAGTACATCGCGCGTTTTTCGTCGAACGCCTATCTGCAGCCTGTGAGCGGAGAGGTGGCACTGAGCGACGGGTTTAAAGAAAATATTCACAATTTCATTCTGGATGCGCCCAGGCTGGCGTTCACGAACGATAACCTCGGTCAGTCGCATGCGACATTGACCTGTTCGGTTCTGGGCGGAACCCAATTGACGATGAAGAATAACGTCGACAATTGGGAAGCCTACAGAATTATCCATATCGATGCGCTGCAAGGTCCGAAACTGACACTGGATCTCGCGCTGGAAAGGGTCCCGGGTGATGTCCAGAGCGATGGCCGGGTGCGGCTCGACCTCAAGGACAGTGATAATTTCATTCTGACCTTCGCGGTTGACAGGGCTGACCGGGCACTTGGCGGGGATTTCTTCAAAGCCCTGTTCAGTGCGTTGCCGGACGAACAGCGCGTATGGACGCTGGGCGTGATCAAGCATGGCAGCAATAATCTGATGCACCCCCAGTCGTTCAAACTGCGCACCCAGACCAATCCTGCCGCGCCTCTCGACCCGCAGGCCGCCAACTACGGCGACGGGGCCGTGCTGGTGTTCATTCGCCTGGCGGGCAGTCAGGAAGGTGGCGACATCCCGGTAGAGTACCAATACCTGATACCGGATGATGCCGGGAAAGATTATTCGGCCACGGTGTTGTTCAGTGCGGAGCGTACGTTCAAGGCGGCACTGTTCATTGGCGAAGTGACCAAGACCATTGCTTCGATTATTGAAAACGGGGTGTTCAACAGTGTTCATGACGGCTCCGGCCGCTTGATCAAGGCGACGGCCACGTCGGGCAGGCTGACGACGTCCGAAGCGAGCAGCCAGGACGTCAAGGTTGACATCAATGGCGTGGCGGTCTTCGCAAATGTCTACAAAGCCGGGACCTGGCTTGATGTGTCAGGGAGCACGCCTTTGTCTGTGGAGCTCATTGGCGATGGCACGGTGGCACTGACCTGGAAGTCCAAAGCCACCCCCAGCGTTGTGCTTACGTTGCCAGGCCATGGGACGCTACTGGTCATGAGCAAGGTCGTCACGGTCGATGTACGGTGCATTTATACCTTTGCCGAAGAAAACAACGACCTCGTTCTGATCCCCGGTCTCACGATAAACACCACCATCGATGACCTGACTTCCGTGGAGAACCCTCCACCCGCAAACAGCTTTTCATTACTGTTGTTAATAACGTCGGTAAAAAGCAATTTCGAGAAGCTGAACAAGGATCCGTTCGAGTCCGACATCAAAGCCGTACTGGCACGCAAACTCGCTACTCGTGTGCCGATCAGCGCGTTCATCCGGGACAGTATCGATCTCAATTTCAACGAAGCCATTGTGCCTGACGTACTTCGTGCACCCAGAGATATAGCCGCCTTCGGCCGCATCAACAGTTCCGGGGCAGACTTTGTCGTCAGCCCGGCGGAGCACCTGATGGTCGTCGACAGTTCCACCACCTTCTCCATTCAACCGCCGGGTGCGAATGTGACGTGGAGTGTCGAACGTCTGCAAGGTGATGCGCAGAACTTCGGTGCCGTCAACGGCACCGGCCGGTATTACGCGCCGGAATCCTCTTTGACCGAGCTTGCGTTCACGCGTGTTCGGGTAACAGCCACTGACCTGAAATCGAACGATCGAAGTTCGGCCCTGGTCACGATCGTCACCAACCCGATCACCCTCAATCCATTGATTCAGGTGTGTGACGCCGGGCAGACCGTGGAACTGCAGGCAGGTTCGCTAGGCACCGAAGAAATGGACTGGTCGCTCAAGGATCCGGTGGCTGGCGAAAGCGGTGTTCTGGAGCCCAGCGCACTGGCCGATGGTGATCATCGTTACGTCGCGGCGCCAAAGGTGACCGGTAAAACCTATGTTCTGGATCAGATCGTCGTGACCAGCCAGCAGGCGAGTGTTTCGTCGTGGGTACTGGTAAAGCACCAAGTCCCACTGTTAACCGTAAAAGTCGTAAAAACCGTGGAGGTTTCTGAAGTTCTGGACGTTGAGAAAGTCGGGGAGCACGTGGACGTTGTGAACATTCGTGCCGATCAGGTTCAACTGCAAGCGTTTGCCAATGGCCTTACGCCGCCCGGCGTCAAATGGAGAGTGGGCGCCGGGCGCGGGCGCATCGACGACGGCCTGTACACCCCCGACGTAGCGTCAACTGACCGGTTTGTGCTGATTTTTGCCGAGGCCCCGAATGCAATCCTTGGCGTCATAGAAGGGCATATCGTCTTGCCACTACCACTGGACCGGTTTGCTACGGATCTGGAATTGATGAAAGGCAAAAAAGCACAGGCGTTCTAAGCGGACGTGCGCGACGTCTTATCTATATCAACATCACAGGAGGTGATGTCATGGCTGGTTATTCAGCGGAAAGTCTGCTGGCATGGATGAAAAATACCACGCGTCTCAGAGGCTGGGACGCGATCATTGCTCTGGATGGCGACAAGGTCAACGAGCTGCTTGAACATATTTACCAGCAGGGTGTGGCGCAGGGGCTGTCGCGTCCGGTGCCGGACGGAAGTATCACGATTCCCGATACGCATGATGCTCATTTTTTCTCGGGTTGTGTGCTCGGGGCGCCGACCTTGTCGTTCAAGGACAGTGTTCTGGGACATTCCCTGCTGGCCTGGCGCATGCCAGTTATCGCCGGCATGCATACCGTGGTAGAGAGCGCTCAGGGACAGCACAATGTTCACAGAATCGCTGCCTACGATCCGCTGAACGCGCCGGACCTGGATTTCGATCTGGAACTGAATAGTCAAAGCGCGGATCTGGTGGTAGAGCTTGGCCTGGCTAAAAACCTTTCGCTGGATTTTCCGGGCGGTTCTACTGAACGCAGCAAGATCGGCGAGTTTTTTCAAGGTTGGTTGAGCAACCCTGAAAATCAGGAGCAGAGGTTAAGGCTGGGTATTTTCAATGAGCAGAGCAACGAATTGCTCAACGTGCGCAGAATTGATGTGCGGTCACAGCTGGAAAGCCCCGATGCTGTATCGGTCCATAAAAAAGGCGCCTTGTTGCTGTTCACGACCCTGGAGTACGGGGTGACGGGCGGGATTCCGGATGGCGATTCTGACTTTCGTTACCTGATTCCCAACGATGCTCAGCATTCGTACTCGGCGACCGCCGTGTTTTCCTCCCACGCGCTGCATCGCGCTGCCTTTGGCGGTGCGGTGATACAAATGCTGCAAGCGCCCGACTTCAGCTTCATCGTTCCGGAGGATAAACCGCTGCAGCGAATGGTCGCTCAGGCCGGTACTTTTGCAGTACCGGCCGGAGACTACCGGAGCGCAGAATTTGTCTTCGAATCCGAACCTTTCAGTGTCCAGGCCTTCAACGCCCAGCATCCCCTGACCATTGATTTCGAGTACGCCCAGACTACGCAGACCTGGGAATTCCCCTGCACGCTGGGTTTTCGCTACAGGGCGCTGGACAGCGATCAATGGCAATCGCACAACGCCACCTTCAACATCAGCCTCAAGCACGAGTTTCATCTGATTGAAAGTGAGTCAGATGATCAGGCAGTGGAAGGGCATCTTTATGCACCTTACCTCTTCGACCATGAAGTCAGCGCCGCTCCAGGAACGCTGGACAACCTGAGTGCCAGAGAACTTGAGCAGATCAACGGCTTCGTGGCCTATACCGTCAAACACGCCTTGCTTCAAGGGTTGAGCAAAACCCTGGATGCCACCGGCGCCGAGCGCTTTCTGGCCGGCTGGTCATTGCCTGACGAGCAAGTGCTGCAACCCGTACTCAAACGTCTGCCTTATGACCTCGCGTTGTTCGGTCGTATCGATCCCGCTGCGTCCACGTTCAGTATCGTCGAGCAACAGGCACTGATCAGTACAGGCGAAACGCTGCAATTGACCACCCGGCCTGCGCGCCCGGGCATCGTCTGGTCGCTGGCAAATCCATTGGATGGCGGTACTGACGGTCTGGGGGAAATTGATGCGCAGGGTCGGTATGTGGCTCCCGCAGCACTGCCCGTGAGGCAGGGTTTTCAGCGTGTACTGATCAAGGCGATGGACCCCGTGTCGGGGCATGGCAGTACCGCAGTGTTGACGGTGCTCACCAGCAGCGTCAGCGTCAGCCCGTTGATTCAGGTGTGTAATTACGGTCAACGGATAGCGCTTTCAGCACGCAGTTCGCGCGTAGGCAACCTGAAATGGACGGTGGTCGATCCGGTGCCCGGACAAAGCGGGACGCTTGAGGATGGCGTCGATGCGCCGCATGAAAAATTTTACGTCGCCGGTGCAGGGGGGGCAGGGAATACCTATGTCCTTGACACAATAACGGTCAGCGATGACCAGCACACCGAATCAATCCAGGTACTGGTTCTTCGCCACTCACCGATGCTGCCCATCACGCTTGCCAGCGTCAATGACCAGCGTGCCGAGCTGACAGTCGTCGTCAATGGCCACAAGCTTCCAGTCACCTGGCGTCTGAGCGGGCCGGGCTCCATAGACGCCGCGGGTGTGTACAGCAGCGATTCCAACGCACCCGAACGCTTCGTTGTCGTGTTCGCAGAAATTATGGACGAGTACCTTGGCACGATGGCCGGACACCTGATTCTGCCGCTGCCATTGAGTGGCTCCTCCGGTGTATTGCAGGCACTGACCGGCCCCGCGCTGGGCACGGCGGGTAATACAATGCCCCGTTCACTGAGCGCTATTGTGCAGCAAGCCGGTGCAGGTACCTTGACCCAGGGCTGGGGAGCCGTCGCGGCGGTCAGTCGCAGCGATCTCAACCGGCATATCGAGCAGCAATACATCGAGCGCTATCGGGAGCTGGCCTTCTTGCCGTTGTTCACCGGTGAAATTGTGGTGGATGAGCGACAAGGCGACACTGTTCGTCTGAAGCAGGTCGTACTGGGTGTGCCGGTTCTGTCGTTTGTGGCTGACTCGGCGGGCTCCAGCAGTGTTCTTGTCACGATGAACATCGTGTCGGGCCGTTACAGCGGCTTGCATCAGCCGCAGGGCAGCGCAACCACCGTGTCCGGCAGCTTCATCATCAGCGAGCCCATGGGCTTCAGGCTGGCGATGACGGTCGATCTCTTCGTGGGAGAGGAGGGGCATGTGCTGCTCGATCTGGCTGACGGGGCTGGCGTTGCCTGTAATCTGGGCGGCGTCGATGATGCGATCAATCAGGCACTGGCAGATTTCTTTGCCCGGGAGTTCAAGCAGATTGCGCTTCATTGCCGGGTTTTCTCAGTCCTGCAGGCACAGCTCAATCGTTATCATGTTCAGACGCCAACCCGCTTGCGGCTCCTTACCCGCGCCGCGCCGCGTTCAAGCGACGCGCGCATGGACAACGCGGGTGATGGCGCGCTTATGCTGTTCATGCAAGCGCAGGATAGCGAAGCTGAAGGCTTGTTTCCGTCGGCAGATAATTTCGTTTATCCGATACCTGATGATCGCGGGGCAGACAGTCAGCCAGCATACGGCACGGTGTTGATGCTCTCGCAAGAGACTCAGTCGATGATCGAGCGTGAACGCTTGCAGGTGCTGGACAGCCTGAAGTTCAGCGGTGGACGAGTATTTGAACCGCTTGAGCGACACTGCCCGCACGACCTGTTGTTGTTTGGCAGCCTTCGTTCAACACAGGCCAGCATTACACCGCTGTTCTCGACTGTAACGGCCGGGCAGACCCAGCGCTTTGTCCTGCACAACCCGCAAGGCGAAGAAATACCGGCCACCAGCTGGAGTGCATTAAGCATTCAAAGCCACGTGGCTGCCGGAAGCGGCAGCATCTCTTCCAGCGGCGTTTACACGGCGGCGGGCCTTGAGGCTATCGGCCATGACGCGCTGCGCGTCGTGATCACTGCCGTCTATCAAGAGTCAGGCGCTGTCGTCAAGGTCTCGGCGCTGGTGAGTGTGGTATCGCGGAGCCTGGAGTTGGCGCCACGTGTAACGGTGGTGCCAGGGGGGACTGCGCTGCAACCGGTCTCGCTGGCGGCTTCGACGCATGACGGCAGCCCGGTGAGCTGGGCGCTGCTGGGGGCGGAGCTTGGCAGGTTGAGTGAGGTCGGCAAGGGCGCGCTCTTCAGTCCGGATGCCAGGTCCGGTAAAAGAGCGCTGGCCGTGCAACAGATAGAGGCGTCGGGCAATGACCTTGGCATCGCTACGGTGCTTGTCGCCAACGGGCAGCAAATGCTGCACATCGAGCCGGCTTTTGTACCCAGAGCACGACCAAAGGTAGCGGTGCAGTTACAGGATGACCGCTCACTGCTGCCCGGGCTTGAGCGACGCTGGAAGGTGGTGGGTGGGGCCGGCACTGTTGATCGGCAGGGGCTTTTCATGCCGCCCGACCAGGCGCTTGTCGCCAGTAGCGTGGTGAGCTGTGAAGTGGTGAACAACGGGGTGGTTCTGGCGTGTGGCTATAGCGTCATCGAATTGTCCGAAGTCATCGATGAAGGTACTTGGACCGAACTGTCGATGTTTACCATCACGGTCCCCGGCTCGCCATCGACTGAAAATAATACGGGTATTCTGTACCCCAATGGCTATCAGCAACTCAGGCTGCAGATCAAGACCCAGGTGATGCCGGTCGACGGTGTCGATTACGAGCTGAGCCCCGCCGAAAGGCTCACCATGCGCCTGGTAGACGATGGCACCCAGCAAGAAATCGAGACAGTAGCCCTCCATCTCGATGGCATGTCTGAAGATGATGAGCAGACGTGGCGCGTGCGTAGTCAACATAACCGCTTCGAGTTGTCCGGGGCCGGCGTTTTCGCTGCTGAGCCGGGCCTGGATGCGTCACGGCCAGTCGTGCAGGACTTCTATCTGCACAGTCGACAGGAATCGGGTTCAGTCAGCGTCTTCTACGCGAGATTTCAGGATGCCAACGACAATTGGTGGAACTCTGTGCGGTATGAAGAAGTGAACAGCACGGTCGAAATCACCCCGCGACGCTTGCCCTCGTTCGATAACCAGAATTACAACTTCATTCCGCAGCGTGCCGAGGGGTTAGGCGGAAATCCTCCGGCCGAGCCGCCTGCGGAAGGGGCTCAGGATGACCCTTTCGACTTCAATCTCAACACCATCGATTACTGGAAGCTGAGTGTCGTCAACCCCGATACCCAGCAATGGGTAGGTTTCGAGAGGCTGAAGTTTATGCCCTCCAAGCCTGGCAGTGACGTGATCAATACCTCGATCATTCTCTGGGAGAGCGAACAGGTAGAAGAAAAAATGTTCAGTTGGACGGGTTTTATCTTCGACGACCCGGAAGTTATCGGCGATGTGAGCAAGGTGCACTTTGACGAAGCGCTGAAAGACGTGATGGGGGCCGATCACTCGTTGGACATCGACGTCAATATGGATCTATTCGAGACCGGCAAACTGATCATCAGCCTGCACCGCCTCCGGGGTCTTAAATTCATCCCGAAAGGTCATCCTGCACGCGACAAGTTGACGGGAACATTAGCCGTCCTGTTGATCGATAAGCAGGGCAATGCCCATAAACGGCGAATCAGTTTTCTGGCCGAGGGCCCCGGCAGGCGCAACCGTCTCATGCATACCTTCTATTCGGCAACTCGGTCCGAATGAGGCATTGATGCAACAAACTGACAGGGAGTCATTATCATGAATGCGCTAAGTAAAACCTTTGCCTGCATGGCGCTTGCAGGTTTGACAGGCTGTACGTTCGCCCCGTTCCAAAGGGCGGAGGCTGCGCCCCCGGCACAGGCGATCCGACTCATCATGCTCGCACAAAATGACGATGGCGGAGGCAAGAACTGCACCTTTACCGCCCAGGACGACGTGGTTTATCTCAACAGGGGCGATCATGCGTGCACGAACGATCAGATGAGTTATTTCAAGCTGGATAACGTGCGCTCCGCAGTAAAAATCCGCCTGGAGTCCAGAGATTGTGATGAAGAGGGAGGCTGGGTATTTGAACTCGAGACCTACATTGACCCCATTACAACACCCTGGATCTCCATCGACCAGCTCAGAGGCAAACCGATCGACACCATCATCAGTCGCGGCATTATTGTGACCCAGGCATATAGCGGTGATGAAAACATAAAAGGCAAGTTGTCCTGCGTCCGTGTCGATGTATCGGATTAGTCCTCGGTAACACTGGACCTGTCAAGCCTGCTTGACCGTCACCCGCACGGGGTGACGGTTATCCCACTCTATAAAGTTCGAGGTTCATGGATCATGACAGCATCGACTTCCGTACACTCCAACGCGTTCAACTTCCTGAGTTATGTACAGAGCGGCGTTGACCCCCGTACCGGGCAATACACGGTGGCGATCACCCTGCCCGATGTCAAGACCAACGGATTGCGTGGCCCGGGCATGCCACTGGCACTTAACTACAACCCTCTCAACCGCCAGGACAGCGGCTTTGGTCTGGGCTGGAACCTGCAGTTGTCGCAGTACGATCCGGGTAACCAGATCGTGTCGCTGAGCAGCGGCGAGACATTCAAGGTCGATGGCACCAGCGACGACCAGATGCTGATGTCGGAAAAGAAAATCGACAGTTTTCACTTGTACAAGGAGGACGAGACCCATTTCAGGGTGATGCACAAGTCCGGTCTGGTGGAGCTGCTCGAACTGCGTGGCAGCGGGGCCAACAGGGTCGCACTGCCGGTGCGCGTATTCGCCCCGGAAGGTCACAGTGTCACGCTGGATTACGCCTCTTTCGGCGGGTATCAGATGCTCAGCGAAGTAACGGATGACTCGGGTCAGCTTCTGCTCGGCATCAGCCGCGAAGACACGGCGGTGACGCTGCGCATGACCACTGGCGAAGGCCCGGATGCGACATTCAAGATGGTGCTGGGCGGATCGGATCACCGTGTCAACCGTATCGAGCTGCCGACCGACAATGCTGCCTCGTGGCGTTTTGTATACAGCCTGATCCGTGAGCATCTATGCATGACGTCGGTAGAAACACCCGTTGGCGGTCGGGAAGAGATCTTTTATACCGACGGCGGCCATCAGTTTCCTGCCAGGGCGGCACGTCCCCCTCTGCCCAGAGTCACGCGCCATCGCACGACGCCGGGCTTGGGGCAGGCGCAAATGGACGTTTTTTACAGTTACCAGGACAGCGCCGGGCGCGAGCGCAACTTCCTGGGCGCGGGGCTGGATATCGCCTGGGAAGACAATGGTCTGGACAATCTGTATCGCTATCTCGGGGCGGAGCTGTACGAATATTCGTCGACCGAGACATTGCGTGTCCAGGTCGCGGGCAAGCCTGATGCCGAGCGCAGTATCGAACGGACCTTCAACCAGTTTCACCTGCTCACTCGGGAAACCACGCGCAAGAACCTTACCGTCATGCAGGTGGACACTCGGTACTACATCGTGCCGGGACAACCCTTTTTTACTCAGCCTGCCTACTGTCAATTACCCAAGGAGGTCCAGACCACCTGGCGGCTGTCGTCAGACGGCAGTGTGCCGCGCAGTGAAATGGTCAGCAGCACCTATGACAAAGACGGCAATCTGCTCACTCAGACTCAGGCCAACGGTATGGTCGAGGTCAGTGAGTGGTATCCGGCCGCCGGCGAGGATGGCTGCCCGCCAGACCCTGAAGGCTTCGTCCGCTGGATGAAAAGCAGCAAGATCATCCCGGCGGCGTCCGACTACGGTAATGCCCCGGTCCTGATCACCCGCTATCGCTACACGGCGTTGCCTGCTGTGGATGGCGGTCAGCTGCAGCAATGGCTTGCACCGCAAAGCGAAACGTTACTGATGCAGGCCCCTGAAGATGAGTACGAGCAGCGCCTCACGACCTATGAATATTTCGATGAGCCGAACAACGCACTTCTGCACGGTCGGCTCAAACTGCAACGGGTGATCATGGGCGAGAATGCAACCAGCACAGAGTATGCCTACAGCACCCCTGACAGCGAGATTTATGGCAAGACTGTGCTGCAAACCGTACAGACCGTGACCGGCTTCGATGGCGCGAAGAAGGTCATTACCCTGGAGGATTCTCTGCTCAACGGCGAACCCTTGCTCAATCGCGACGACAACAACGTGGAAATCCGTTATGTCTACGACAGCCTGCGGCGTGTACTGAGTGAAACGGTGGCGCCCAATGATGATATCTACCAGGCGACCAGAAGTTATGAGTATCAGCTCTGTGCCAAGGCCACCGATCAGGCCACGCAGACGCTCATCGACGTCAAGGGGGTCAAAACCTGCAGTCACTTTGATGGCCTCAACCGAGTCATCCATGAGGAGCGGGATGACGCAGATAAACCTGCGCGCGTCGACAAACCTCGACAGACCTACGCTGCCGTTTACGACGCATGGGGGCTCATGGTCAACGAGACCGAGTTTGACTGGCTTGGTCAGCAGGATCTGGCGCTGAAGAGCGTCTACGAATATGACGATTGGGGCGAACAGCGCTGCGTCACCGGCCCGGATAATATCAAGACGTTCGAAGAGACCGACCCCATTGGTACGGCGCAATCGCAAGGCCCTGTTCAGCGTAGCTGGATCGAAGGCACCGATGGCAAAGGGAAAAGCGAGTTCACCGAGACCTGGATGAACCTGTTCGAACAGCCGACCCGTAGCGAGCGACAGGATAAGGCCGGCACCTCGGTCAGTCTGAGCCAGTACCATTACGATGGCCTTGGCCGCCGTGTCGAGGAAATTGTCGGGGTGGTAAACAGAAGGCGGCGCACTACCTATGTCTACGACGTCTTTGATCGGGTGATCGAGTCCACATTGCCAAGCGAGGCCATCGTGCGTCGCAGCTATGCAAGCCACAGCAGCGAAGACTTGCCCATCAGTATCGGCATCGAGCACAACGGCAAAAGCATTGTGTTGGGAGAGCAGTCGTTCGACGGGCTGGATCGTCTGGTCAGTTCTGTCACCGGCGGGCGTAAACGTACGCTTGTTTACGACGTCGGTCTGCTGCAACCCAGAACGGTAACCCTGCCCAGCAAGCGGAAAATCGATTACGAATACAAGCCCCAGGTAGGCGACGAGCCGTGGCGCCGGGTGCAGTCCGAAGCTGAGCCCGAACCTGACACCACCCGCGAAGTTGATCCGCTGAAAGAATCCGGGCCTGGGGCAGCGCCTGCCCGGACCGCGGAGCCGGGTGTGGCTGCCGATTACACGTACGATAAGCAGAATGCTCGTCTGATTCATTCCGAGGAGCAGGGTGAGATACTGGATCGCGAGTATTACAGTACCGGCTCGCTGAAAAGCGAGAAGCGCACCTCAGCAGGCAAAACCTACGACATGTTCTACAGCTACAGCCGACAGGGCCTGCTGCTGTCTTACACCGATGTACTGGGACAGGAACAGGTCAATCGCTATGACACCTGCGGTCGTCTCGAGGAAACCCGGCTGGGTGAGGTTTATTCAACGTTTGCCTATGACGTTGTGTTTGGTCGTCTCGCGAAAATCACCACCACCGACCAAACCGACAGCAGCCGCGAAAGAACCGTCGCGATCAGCCTTGAATATGATGATCTGGGGCGAGAAGTAAAGCGTACGTTTGACCTCGATGGTGTCGAGCAGCAGATGGTTCAGGTCTATGACGATGTGGATGACATGGTCCAGCGCACCCTTAGCGAAGGCACGGAAATACTCCGTGACGAACACTACAACTACGATACGTCCGGTCGCCTGACTCAATACCAGTGCACAGGGACTCAACGGCCGGTGGACCCTTATGGCAGGACCCTCCTCGGGCAGAACTTCATTTTCGATGGCGCTAACAACCTGACGTTCGTCACCACCCGCTTCGATGGCGGCAGCAACAATGCCAGGTATTTTTACGAGGGTGACGATCCCGTGCAGTTGAGCCGGGTAACGAACACCAACCACGCGTACTACCCGCCTGAAATCAACCTCCGCTATGACCCGGACGGCAATCTGGACATCGACGAGGCCGGGCGCACGCTCAAATACGATCCCCTCGGCCGCCTGATCGAAGTAGGCACGCCCTCAGCCGGCATTCATTACCAGTACGACCCCCAGGACCAACTGACCGGGGAGACCCGTGGCGGCGACAGGGACCTGCGCTTCTATCGCGACGGAGAGCTGGCCAATCAACTCGGCAGCCAGGGCCAGAGCACCTTCATGCGTGGCGACGACTACCTGCTGGCCGAGCAGCAGGGTGACCGGACGCTGCTGCTTGCCACCAGCGCCAGCGATAGCGTGCTGGGCGAGGTGGCTGCCGACGGGGTCAACCGGAGGTGGTATACGGCCTACGGCCACGCCAGCGGTGAAGATCCACCGCACGGCAGACTGGGGTTCAACGGCGAACTGAGCGAGGCGGATACCGGCTGGCAAATGCTGGGCAATGGCTATCGGGCCTACAGCCCGGTGTTGATGCGCTTCAACAGTCCTGATAGCTGGAGTCCGTTTGGCGAGGGCGGGGTGAATGGGTATGCGTATGTCGAGGGGGATCCGGTGAATATGCGGGATCCAACGGGGCATAGTCCTTGGGGGGCATTGATCAGATTTCTTAGCGCTCCTCTCAATATAGCAGCAGACGCATCCATCCCGAAGACGCTGCTTATTAACAGCAAGAGGACACCTGTTCGCTTGAGGAAGATGAAGCCCTCTACCGTAAACAACTTCGAGAAAAGAGTCATCCGCAATGAGAGATACTTCAAGAGCGCAGAGTTTGAGCTAAAAGCACAAGAACAACAACTTTCGTTCTATACGGTCAATGGTAAACGTCCGCCGTCGAAGCTTGTGGCTGCCCATAGCTCTGCTGAAGAGAACTTTGGTATGTACGACTTCATGTACAAAGAGGCACAAAAGGATTACAACTATGCGAAGGAACATGCCGGAAAGCGGATTATTACCAAGGAAGCCAGGTCCAAATTAAAAAGCGTAACAAAAGAAGATGATATTAATCAGGCTATCAATGCTCAACAACAAAGGATAGAGCTGGGTAACAAACGGGCGAAGCCCAGTGACATAAGACTCCCCAAGGGTGAAAGACATTACTTGGGTTCGAATCCTGATTACTAACCTGGTGCTTTAGCATAACCGGTCAACGACCTACCTCCCGTTGCCCGGTTTAAACCAGACGCTTGAAGTACGTTTGTATATCACTCCACCAAAATAACCCCCTGCCTGATCGCCATCACCAGCGCCGCCTTCAATGACGTCACCCCGAACTTGCGGCGGATATTGCTGGTATGAAAGTGCACGGTCGCTTCCGAGCACCCTTGTATTCGGGATATCTCCCAGGCGGATTTGCCGAGCGCCACCCATTCCAGGACTTGTCGTTCCTTGGCAGTCAGCTGGACAGTGGCGGGTGTGGTCTGGGAGGGCGGCGTGGTGCCGGGCGGTTTTCCATTGTCGCGAAGCATGGTGAAGTCCTTTCCCTGAAGATCGCCGCACCACGATACCCCTGCATCCCCTAACGCGAACCTGACATAAATGACAGCGCGGCAGGACCGTGAAGGCCTTGCGCCGTCAAGGCTGTAGCGCTTTTTTACAGCTTCTTTACGCCCCGGCCAGCCTGTCGATCTCGCGCCTTTACACCCTGCCTGCGGACAATCACCCCACGCGGCCTTCGCCGTACCGGTGTTGCCTGATGGGGGAAATTTCAATGAGCGTTATGGATGGTATCTCTCTGTTGATGGGAGTCGGGCTGTTCATCTATCTGCTGGTGGCGCTGTTGCGCGCCGACCAGAGCCAGGAGTGATCATGCACAGTTACGATTATCTGTTGATCCTGGCCTTTCTGGTCCTGCTGCTGGCGCCCGCGCCGTGGCTGGGACGTTTCTATTACCGGGTCATGGAAGGCGAGCGCACCTGGCTGAGCCCGGTGCTGGGGCCGGTCGAGCGCGCCTGCTACCGGATCTCCGGCGTCGACCCGAAAACCGAGCAATCCTGGCAGCAATACGCCTGGGCCTTGCTGGCGTTCAACCTGGCGGGCTTTGTCGTGCTGTTCGCCATCCTCATGCTGCAAGGCATGCTGCCGCTCAACCCGCAGCAACTGCCGGGCATGGAATGGTCGCTGGCCTTCAACACCACCATGAGCTTTGTCGCCAACACCAACTGGCAGGCCTACAGCGGCGAAGCGTCGCTCAGCTACCTGAGCCAGATGGTCGGCCTGACCGTGCAGAACTTCGTCAGCGCCGCGACCGGCCTGGCAGTACTGGTGGCACTGTGTCGCGGCATCAGTCGTCGCTCATCGCAGAGCCTGGGTAACTTCTGGGCCGACATGACCCGCGCCACGCTCTACGGCCTGTTGCCGATCAGTATCGTGCTGGCGGTGTTTCTGGTCTGGCAGGGCGTGCCACAGAACTTCGGCCACTACATCGACGCGCTGACCCTGCAGGGTGCTGATCAAAGCCTGCCCATGGGCCCTGCGGCCAGTCAGATATCGATCAAGCAACTGGGCACCAACGGTGGCGGCTTCTTCGGCGTCAACTCGGCGCATCCATTCGAGAACCCGACCGCCTGGAGCAACCTGTTCGAACTGGTGTCGATCCTGCTGATCCCGGCTGCACTGGTGTTCACCTTCGGCCATTACGTCAAGGACATGCGCCAGAGCCGCGCGATCCTCGGCTGCATGCTGGCATTGCTGCTGATCGGCGGTGCGGTCTCGCTGTGGGCCGAGTACCAGCCTAACCCGGCGCTGAACATCGCCGGTGTCGAGCAGACCGCACCGCTGGAAGGCAAGGAAACCCGCTTCGGCACCACCGGCACGGTGCTCTGGTCAGTCGCTACCACGGCCGCCTCGAACGGCTCGGTCAACGGCATGCATGACAGCCTCAACCCGCTGACCGGCATGGTCGCGCTGGTCAACATGATGGTCGGCGAAGTGATCTTCGGCGGCGTCGGTGTCGGCCTCAACGGCATGCTGCTCAACGTGCTTATCGCTGTGTTCCTCGCGGGTCTGATGATTGGCCGCACCCCGGAATACCTGGGCAAGAAGCTGCAGGCGCAGGAAGTCCGGCTGCTGGTCGCGACCTTGCTGGTGATGCCGGTCGGCGTGCTGGTGCTGGGCGCGATTGCCGCGAGCCTGCCCGGCCCGGCCGGTGCCGTCAGCAACCCCGGCCCGCATGGCTTCAGTCAGTTGCTGTACGCCTACACCTCGGCCACGGCCAACAACGGTTCGGCGTTCGGCGGTTTCAGTGCCAACACCGTGTTCCACAACCTGATGCTCAGCCTGGCGATTTTCATCGGCCGCTTCGGCTACATCCTGCCGGTGCTGGCCCTGGCCGGTAGCCTGGCCGTGAAGAAGGCTGCGCCGCAGGGCCAGAACAGCTTCCCGACCCATGGCCTGCTGTTCGTCACCCTGCTGACCGTCACGATTCTGCTGGTGGGTGGCTTGACCTTCCTGCCGACCCTGGCACTGGGGCCGATTGCCGAACACCTGAGCCTGGGTTTCTGAGGAACCGATCATGAACTTACCTATTAATCCTGCAAAAAATGCTGCTGCGAAATCTACTGAATCGCAGGCCACCGAGTCGGCAAAAACCGGCATCGCCGCCCTGTGGCGTCCGGCGCTGGTGCAGGCGTTCGTCAAGCTCGACCCGCGTCAGCTCAAGCGTTCGCCGGTCATGCTGGTGGTGGAACTGACCGCCATTCTGACCACCGTGTTGTGCGTGATCCCCAACCCGCAGGTGCCGACTTCGGTTTGCGTGCAGATCGCCCTGTGGCTGTGGTTCACCGTGCTGTTCGCCAACTTCGCCGAAGCGCTGGCCGAGGGCCGTGGCAAGGCCCGCGCCGACAGCCTCAAGGCGGGCAGCGAAGGGCTCAAGGCACGTATCAGGGACGACAACGGCAACCTGCGCATCATCAATGCCAGCGAGTTGCGCAAGGGTGATGTGGTGCGCGTCGAGATCGGCGAAATGATTCCCGGTGATGGCGAAGTCATCGAGGGCATCGCGGCGGTCAACGAGGCTGCGATTACCGGCGAATCCGCGCCAGTGATCCGCGAATCCGGTGGTGACCGCTCGGCCGTGACCGGTAACACCCGGCTGGTCTCCGACTGGCTGCTGATCCGCATCAGCGCCAACCCCGGCGAGTCGACACTGGACCGCATGATCGCGCTGGTCGAAGGCGCCAAGCGGCAAAAGACCCCCAATGAGGTCGCGCTGGATATTCTGCTGATCGGCCTGACCCTGATCTTTCTGCTGGTGGTCATCACCTTGCAGCCGTTCGCCCACTTTGCCGGTGGCAGCCTGCCGCTGGTGTTTCTGGTGGCGTTGCTGGTCACGCTGATCCCGACCACCATTGGCGGTCTGCTGTCGGCCATCGGCATTGCCGGCATGGACCGCCTGGTGCGCCTCAATGTGATTGCCAAGTCCGGTCGCGCCGTGGAAGCCGCGGGCGATGTGCATGTGCTGCTGCTGGACAAGACCGGCACCATCACCTTCGGCAACCGTCGCTGCGCCGCGGTCTACGCTGCACCGGGCGTGACCGCCAAGGAACTGGGTGAGGGTGCCTTGCTGGCCTCGCTGGCCGACGACACGGCAGAAGGCAAATCCATCGTCGAGTTCCTGCGCAACCTGCACCCGATGAACGAGCCGACCCTGAGCTCGGTGACGGCTGTGCCGTTCAGCGCTGATACGCGTCTGTCCGGCGTTGATTATCAGGGCCACGTGTACCGCAAGGGTGCAGTGGATTCGCTGTTGGCCTTCATCGACATGCAGCGCAGCGAGCTGCCGCCTGTACTGGCCCGTGAAGTCGACAAGATTGCCAAGACCGGCGGCACGCCGCTGCTGGTCTGCGCCAACGGTCGGTTGCTGGGCGCGATCCATCTCAAGGACGTGGTCAAGCCGGGTATTCGCGAACGCTTCGAAGAGCTGCGCAAACTGGGTATCCGTACCGTGATGGTCACCGGCGATAACCCGTTGACTGCCGCAGCGATTGCCGCCGAGGCCGGTGTCGACGACGTTCTGGCTGAAGCCACACCGGAGAAAAAACTGGAGCGGATTCGCCAGGAGCAGGGAGAAGGGCGGCTGGTGGCGATGTGCGGCGACGGTGCCAACGATGCGCCCGCACTGGCCCAGGCCGATGTCGGCATGGCGATGAACGACGGCACTCAGGCGGCACGCGAAGCGGCGAACATGGTTGACCTCGACAGCGACCCGACCAAGTTGCTGGACGTGGTGCAGATCGGCAAGGAGTTGCTGGTCACCCGCGGTGCGCTGACCACCTTTTCGATTGCCAACGATGTGGCCAAGTACTTCGCGGTACTGCCTGCGCTGTTTGCCTCGATCTACCCGCAACTGGGTGTGCTCAACGTCATGAAGCTGGCCAGCCCGCAGAGCGCGATTGTCTCGGCGATCGTCTTCAACGCGCTGATCATCGTCGTGCTGATCCCGCTGGCCCTGCGCGGCGTGCGTGTACAGGCGGCCAGCGCGGCTCACTTGTTGCGTCGCAACCTGCTGATCTACGGCCTGGGCGGCATCGTTGTGCCGTTTATCGGCATCAAGCTGATCGACATGCTGCTGGTCGCACTCGGCCGTGTTTGAAGCCTGTGCTGCATGCCGGTCGGCGTGCAGCCTCACCTGATTGAGGATGTGCAGATGTCCAATGTATTGCGTCCGGCCTTGAGCCTGATCGTGTTGATGAGCCTGATTACCGGTGTGGCGTATCCGCTGGTGGTCACCGGAGTGGCACAAGTGGCGTTTCCGGCCCAGGCCAATGGCAGCCTGGTGTATGACACGTCGGGCAAGGTGCGCGGCTCGGCGCTGATCGCCCAGTCATTCACCGGCGATGAGTGGTTTCAGTCGCGTCCTTCGGCTGGCGCATTCGCGACCGTGGCCAGTGGCGCAAGCAACTTCGCACCGAGCAACCCGGCGCTGGCGACACGCGTGAAAGAGGATGCCGCGAAACTGGCCAACGCCTCGCAGGAACCGATACCAATGGCCTTGCTGACCACCTCCGGCAGCGGCCTTGACCCGCACCTCTCGCCTGAAGCGGTGGCCTGGCAGGCCGGTCGCGTTGCCGCGGCCCGGCAGTTGCCGCTGGACAAAGTGCAGGCGCTGATCGACGCCAATACCCAGCGTCCGCTGATCGGCCCACCCGTGGTTAACGTATTGGCCTTGAATATGAGCCTGAATCAGTTACCGTCTGCACCGCGCAATGCGCAGCTGTAACAAAGTGCGCCGTGTACGCAGCAGATTCACTAAGCTGTAGCTGATCAGAAAGAGGGTGGTAACCAACGTGAGTGATTCCGGTCGAGCTGACGCACTGCTGGCCCAGCTGCCCCGAGAGGGGCGCGGGCGGCTGAAGGTTTTTCTCGGGGCTGCGCCAGGCGTTGGCAAGACCTATGCCATGCTCCAGGCGGCTCACGCGCAGCTGCGCCAAGGCGTGAAGGTGCTGGCGGGCGTGGTCGAAACCCATGGCCGCGCAGAAACCGAGGCGCTGCTCAGCGGCCTGCCGCAACAGCCCTTGCTGCGCACTGATTATCGCGGCATGACCCTCGAAGAAATGGACCTCGACGCGCTGCTCAAGGCTGCGCCAAGCCTGGTGCTGGTCGACGAACTGGCGCACACCAACGCGCCCGGCAGTCGCCACACCAAGCGCTGGCAGGACATTCAGGAACTGCTCGCCGCCGGTATCGACGTCTACACCACGGTCAACGTCCAGCATCTTGAAAGCCTTAATGACCATGTCCGCGGCATCACCGGCGTGCAGGTGCGTGAAACCCTGCCGGACTGGGTGCTGCAGGAAGCCTTTGAACTGGTGCTGATCGACCTGCCGCCCCGCGAACTGCTGGAGCGCCTGCGCGACGGCAAGGTCTACGTGCCGGAGCAGGCGCGCGCGGCCATCGATGCCTTTTTTACCCAGACCAACCTCACCGCGTTGCGCGAAATGGCCATGCAGACAGCGGCGGCGCAGGTCGATAACGATCTGGCGCAGGGCTACCGGCAATTGGGCCAGTCGGCCCCGGCGGTTCGCGGGCGGATGCTGGTGGGCATCGATGGCGATATCCATGCCGAGCGCCTGGTGCGTCATGCCAGTCGGGTTGCCCAGCGTCGCCATCTGCCATGGAGCGCCGTGCATGTGGACGATGGGCAAACCCTCGACGAGCAGTCCCGCGCGCGCCTGCAAAGCGCTCAACAACTGGCCGAGCGGCTCGGCGGTGAAGCGGTTTCACTGCGCGCCGGTGAGGTTGCCAGAACGCTGGTTCAGCATGCCATCGAACGACGTGCCAGCGTGGTGCTGGTCGGCCAGTCGCGTCGGCATTGGCGTCGCCGCGTGTTTGGTGGCGGCGTCGCGGCGCGCTTGTTGCGTGAAGGGCATGGGCTGGAAATCTCGGTGCTCGACGACAGCGAGGAACTGCCCGATCAGCCGCCGCGTGCGCGCCCGGCCCGCGAAGTCGTGTGGTTCGATTACGGTCTGGCGTTCGTCGCCACGTTGATCGCCAGTCTGGTCGCCTGGGGCGTTGCAGGCGTGCTGGCGCTGCCGAACATTTCCCTGATCTTTCTCGCTGCGGTATTGCTGGTCGCCGTGCGCAGCAGCATGGGCCCGGCGCTGGCCTGTGCCGGGTTATCGTTCCTGGCCTATGATTTTCTGTTCATTCCGCCGAGCTTTTCCCTGAACATCCAGCGCGAAGAAGACGTGCTGACGCTGTTGTTCTTCCTGCTGATGTCGGCCCTGACCGGCAAGCTCGCAGCACGCCAGCGCAGGCAGTTGCAGGCATTGCGCGATACCCAGGAACAGACCAGCGAACTGCTCGACCTGTCGCGCAAGATGACCGCCGCCACCGACCGCAAGGCGGTATTCAGCGCCGCCGAGCAGCATTTTTCCGGCTGGAAGGAACTGCACTTGTGCCTGGTCGGCCGCGACGGAGAGGGCGGCAGGGTGGTCGAAACCGGTGGGCCGCTGACCTTCTCGGAAGCCGAGCGTGCTGCCGCCGACTGGGCCTGGAAGCACGATCAACCTGCGGGCAGTGGCACTGGCACCTTGCCGTCCGGACGCTGGTGGTGGTGGCCGATCACCGCAGAAGAAGGGCCGCTGGCTCTACTTGGGGTCTGCGCGCGGGAAGGCCAGTCGTTCACCGCGCAGCATCGACGTCTGCTGGCGGCACTGACCCAGCCACTGGCGCAGGCGCTGGCCCGTGCGCAACTGGCGCAAGAGCTTGAGGCGGCGCGCCTGCACGGTGAAACCGAGCAACTGCGCAGTGCCTTGCTGGCCTCGGTGTCCCACGACCTGCGTACCCCGCTGACCTCGATGCGCGGCAGCATCGACAGCCTGCTGGCCCTGGGTGAAGCCATTCCACTGGAGGATCGCCGCGAGCTGCTGGAAGGCACCCGCGATGAAGCCGAGCGCCTGGACCGCTATATCCAGAACCTGCTGGACATGACGCGTCTGGGGCACGGTGCGCTGAAGCTGGCCCGCGACTGGGTGTCGCCCGCCGATATCGTCGGTAGCGCGCTCAACCGGCTGCGTGCCGTACTGGCGCCATTGCAGGTCAGCACCCAGGTGACTGGCGAGCTGCCGCTGCTGTACGTGCACGCAGCGCTGATCGAGCAGGCGCTGGTCAATGTGCTTGAGAACGCTGCGCGCTTTTCACCCGTCGATGGACGCCTGCAGGTGGCGGCCGGTGTGGTCGACAGTGAACTGTTTTTCTCGGTCAGTGACGAAGGCCCCGGCATTCCCGAAGACGAACGAGCGAAGATTTTCGACATGTTCTACACCGCCGCCCGCGGCGATCGTGGCGGGCAGGGCACCGGGCTGGGGCTGGCGATCTGTCAGGGCATGATCGGCGCGCATGGCGGACGGCTTTCGGTCGAGGAGGGTATTGATGGGCTGGGTACGCGCATCACGCTGTTTCTGCCGCTGCAGGCGCAGCCGGATGTGGAACTGGAGGAGTCCGCTTGAGCCAGGCGACCACCATTCTGGTCATCGACGACGAGCCGCAGATTCGCAAGTTTCTGCGCATCAGTCTGGTCTCGCAGGGCTACAAGGTGCTGGAAGCCGCCACGGGCGCCGAGGGTCTGGCTCAGGCTGCCTTGAACAAACCCGATTTGCTGGTGCTTGACCTTGGGCTGCCGGACATGGACGGTCAGCAGGTGTTGAGCGAGTTTCGCGAGTGGTCGGCGGTGCCGGTGCTGGTGCTTTCGGTACGCGCCAGTGAGGCACAGAAAGTCCAGGCGCTGGACGCCGGCGCCAACGACTACGTGACCAAGCCGTTTGGCATTCAGGAGTTTCTGGCCCGGGTCAGGGCGCTGCTCAGGCAGGCGTCGGGCAGCGATAAGCCCGAATCTGCGCTTGAGTTCGGACCGCTCACCGTCGACCTGGCCTATCGGCGCGTGCTGCTCGACGGTCTCGAAGTGGCGCTGACCCGCAAGGAATACGCGGTGCTGGCGCAGTTGGCGCGGCATCCTGGGCGGGTCATTACCCAGCAGCAATTGCTCAAGGATATCTGGGGGCCTACGCACACCGAAGACAGTCACTATCTGCGTATCGTGGTGGGGCATTTGCGGCAGAAGCTGGCGGACGATCCGACCGCTCCGCGGTTCATCCTCACCGAGCCTGGAATAGGGTATCGTCTGCTCGCTGATCACTAGATGAAAAAAGCGAGCAGAGCCCCGTGCTGCGGCACTTTTACTGCCGCGCACCGTCAAAGCCGCACACTCCCTGTTCTCTCTTGAGGTAACACCCGCATGAAAGCCCTTATCTGTCTGCCATTGCTTGTTTTGGTTCTTGCAGGTTGTGCTGGCAAGACCGGATATCGCGACAGCTGCGCCACTCAGCTCGACGCGGCCTGGCATGAGCTGGATCTGGCCAAGGCTGAAGGCTTCGCCGGAACGGTCAGTTACTCGAAGGCCTTGTCGCTGTTGACGGGTGCCAAGACTCAGCAGCAGTTCGAGGCGTTTGAAGGCTGCACCGAGAAGTCCGAAAAGGCCCGCTTCTACATCCGTGAGTCCCGCGCTGGCCGTTGATAGCTGACGATACACAGGTCTGCTCCTGATTCTGGCCGAAGGCCGTGGCAGCGAGCTTGCTCGCGAAGAGGCCAGTAAAGCCCCTGAAAATGGGGCGTCTGGACAATGACTATCGTGCTAATGCGTTGGCATGCAGTTCGTGACGCTCTGCGTCACACGGCTGTTCTGCGATGTCAGCTGGATTGACGTTCGGCTCAGTTCACCTTTTCGCCCCTCGGCGACCTACTTTGATGGGGCCAAAGTAGGCAAACCCCCTTGCTCCTGTTTCCGGCCCGACTTCGTCGGGTTCCTTCGTCCTGACACTGATCCGGGCCTCAGCCGTCACTTACGTCGCACTCTGCGTCGTCAGTACCATCGTGTTCGAAAAGCACTTTAGAGTAGTCGGGCTAGAGGCACGGCCCGGAACCTGATGACTATCGTTCCTCACGCTCCGCGTGGGAATGCAGTTCGTGACGCTCTGCGTCACACAGCTGTTCTGTGATGCCAGGTAGATTGAGGTTCGACTCAGGTCACCTTTTCGCCCCTCGGCGAGTCACTTTGAAGGGGCCAAAGTGACCAAAGCCCCTGGCTCCGTTTCCGGCCCGACTTCGTCGGGTTCCTTCGCCCTGACACTGATCCAGGGGTCGCCGCAACGGACCATCCATGGTCCGGTGCGGCTAGCCTGGCGTCCTGCCAGGCTACCCCCGGATCAGCGCCAGGCCTCAGCCGTCACTTACGTCGCACTCTGCGTCGTCAGTGCCATCGCGGTTGAAAAGCGCTTCAGAGCAATTTGGCTAAAGGCACGGCCCGGAAACTGATGACTATCGTTCCTCACGCTCCAGCGTGGGAATGCAGTTCGTGACGCTCTGCGTCACACGGCGGTTCTGCGATATCAGTGATGTTTGTTTCTGGCTCAAGTCACCTTTTCGCCCCTCGGCGACCTACTTTGATGGGGCCAAAGTAGGCAAACCCCCTCGCTCCGGTTTCCGGCCCGACTTCGTCGGGTTCCTTCGCCCTGTCACTGATCCGGGGGTCGCCGCAACGGACCATCCATGGTCCGGTGCGGCTAGCCTGGCGTCCTGCCAGGCTACCCCCGGATCAGCGCCAGGCCTCAGCCGTCACTTACGTCGCACTCTGCGTCGTCAGTACCATCGTGGTTGAAAAGAACTTTTGCGGCAGTGGCTGCGGGTAAGGCATGAGATTGTTTTGGCTATCGTGCCGACGCTCCGCGTCGGCATGCCGTTCGTGACGCTCTGCGTCACAAATCTTTCAGTCTGGCGAGACGGTAGGCCTAACCAACTCTGGCGAAACGGCCTACGCTCACTTTAAAGTGTTCGGACATTAGCATCGCTTGCAGTCCCACAGTCATGAAGCAGTTGCCGGAAGGGGCTTTCGATGGGTAGAAAACTCGATGCGTGCCTGAGCGCGATCAATGAGGTGGTGCTGGGCAAGGAGGCGCAGGTACGCCTGGCGATGACGTGTCTGGTCGGCGGCGGGCATTTGCTGATCGAGGACTTGCCGGGGATGGGCAAGACTACCCTCAGTCATGCGCTGGCGAAAATTCTTGGTCTGAGTTATCAGCGCATTCAGTTCACCTCTGACTTGCTGCCAGGTGACATCCTGGGGACCTCGGTATTTGATCGGGACAGTGGGCAGTTCACCTTTCATCCGGGCCCGATTTTCGCTGAGCTGGTGCTCGCCGACGAGATCAACCGCGCCACGCCCAAGAGCCAGAGCGCGTTGCTGGAAGCGATGGAAGAAGGGCAGGTGTCGATCGAAGGCGCAACGCGTCTGTTGCCCGATCCATTCTTTGTGATCGCGACTCAAAACCCGTTCAGTTCCGGCGGTACTTTTGCCTTGCCCGAGTCGCAACTGGACAGGTTCATGATGCGCATTTCCATGGGCTACCCGGCTAGAGCAGCAGAGAAAGCCCTGCTGCTGGGCGAGTCGCGCCGCGAGCTGTTGCCGCGTCTGCAACCGATTCTGGATCACGCCCTGCTTGGCCAGCTTCAGGCGCAGGCGCGGCAGGTGCGTGCCAGTGACGCGCTGGTTGATTATGTCCTGCGACTGGTCGAGGCGACGCGCAGTCAGCCGCAGTTCGCCTACGGACTTTCACCCAGGGCGAGCCTGGCGGTTCTGGCCGCTGCACGGGCCTGGGCGATGTTGCTGGGGCGTGAGTATGTGATTCCCGAGGACGTGCAGGCGGTGCTGCCATCGGTGATCGGCCACCGGCTGCGTGAACGCAGCGATCCGACCGGACACGGCGGCGGTGCGCTGGTGCAGTGGCTGTTGCGCGAGGTGCCCGTGCTTTGATCGAACCGCTCAAACCGCTCTGGCAACGCTGGCTGTCGAGGCGAATTCCTCCAGCGTCACGCATCACCCTCGACCACCGGCGCATTTTCATCATGCCGACACGCACCGGCATGATTTACGCGTTAGTGCTGGTGCTCATGCTGCTGGTGGCGATCAATTACCAGAACAGTCTGGCCTACGGGTTGACCTTTCTATTGCTGTCGATAGGCGTGCTGGCCATCCTGCACACCTACCGCAACATCAGCGGTCTGGTTCTGAGTGCGGGCGTGGCGCGTTCGGTATTCGTCGGCGAACCGGTGCAATTGCGCCTGCGCCTGGAAAGTGCCGGTCAGGCTCACCATGCACTGGGGTTCGGCTGGAGCGCGACAGCGTTGCAGTCAGGCGACGTGCTGCCCCGTGGGCTGACCGACCTGGAGCTGACGCTACCCGCCGAAAAGCGTGGCTGGCTGCATGCACCAAGGCTGCGCATCGAGAGCGTGTTTCCGCTGGGCATCTTTCGTGCCTGGAGCTGGCTCGACCTGGAGCAGAGCGCCTTGATCTATCCTCGACCCTTGTCCGGGACCCTGCCGTTGCTCAAGGGCGTGCAGCCGCATGCCGAGGACGATGGCCATGCTACCCAGGGTGCCGGTGTCGATGATTATCAGGGCCTGCGCAGCTACCAGCCGGGTGACAATCGCAGTCGCCTGCACTGGAAGGCGTATTCACGCGGGCAGGGGCTGTTGATCAAGGACTTCACCGACCTCAGTGGCCATGACCTGTGCCTGGACTTCATGGCACTGGGCGGGGATATCGAGGAGCGCCTGTCGCGCCTGTGTTATTGGGTGCTGGAGCTGTCGCAGCGGCACCAGCCGTTTGCCCTGCGGTTACCGGGCTTTCTGTCAGCGGTGGACAGCGGTGATGCACACCGCGAAGTCTGCCTGCGCGCCCTTGCGCTGTACGGCCATCGCTCATGAACGACAAGGTCAAGGCAGTTCCCGCCGCGCCCATTCCGCGTGTCAGCCTGACCTGGCTGCTGGTGGCGCAGGCACTGGTGGTGCTGCCGTTCGCGCTGCATGTCCCGGTGTCGATCATGATCCTCTGGCTGGGCTGCACGGTGTGGCGCGTTCAAGCGTTCCGCATGCGCGTGCGATTGCCTGGCACCTGGGTCAAGTCGGGGCTGCTGGTGGGCACCGCCGGTGGCGTTTATCTGGCGCGCGGCAGCCTGGTCGGGCTGGATGCCGGGGCTGCGTTACTGGTGGCGGCATTCGTTCTGAAAATGCTGGAAATGAACAATCGCCGTGACGCGCGGGTGCTGATTTTCCTTGGCTTCTTTTGCGTGGCGGTCGGCTATCTGTTCGAAGACAACCTGCTGTGGGCGCTCTTCAGTCTGCTGCCGGTCAGCGCGCTGCTGGCTGCGTTGATCGGCCTGCAACACACGGACCTGGCCGGCAGGTCGGCCGACACGCTCAAGCTGGCATTCAAACTGATGGCGCAGGCACTGCCGTTGATGCTCCTGCTGTTTCTGTTCTTCCCGCGTCTGGACCCGCTCTGGTCGCTGCCGCAGCCGAGCAACAAAGGCGTCACCGGTCTGTCGGACAACATGGCACCCGGCGACATGGCGGAGCTGAGCAAATCGCCCGCGCTGGTGTTCCGCGCCAGTTTCGAAGGGCCGATCCCGGCGCGCAATCAGCTGTATTGGCGCGGTCTGACCCTTGAGCAGTTCGATGGGCGTCGCTGGTCGCAGTCGGCCCGCGCCCAGACCGTACAGATTGCGCAGTGGGAGAAACGCGGTGAGCCGCTGGCCTACAGCGTTGTCATGGAAGCCAGCGGCCGGCCCTGGCTGCCCAGCCTCGATGTGGCAGAAACCACGTTGCCGGACGTGCGGCAGATGAGCGACTTCCGCCTGCAGCGCAGACGCTCCGTCGAGCAGTCGCTGCTCTACGCCGTCAACTCATGGCCACAGAGCGTCCGTGATCCGCTGTCCAGCGAGCAGATCCAGCGTCAGGACCTGCAGTTGCCTGCCAAGGGCAATGATCAGGCGCGGCAATGGGCCGATGAACTGCGCCGCCGCTACACCACACCGGACGCCATGGTCGCGGCGCTGCTCGGTTACTTCAGCGATCAGCCGTTTCACTACACCCTCAAGCCGGTGCCATTGGGCAATGACAGCATCGATGAATTCCTGTTTGCCAGTCGTCAGGGGTTTTGCGCCCACTATGCCGGTGCCATGACCTTTGTCCTGCGCGCGGCAGGCATTCCGGCGCGCGTGGTGGCCGGGTATCAGGGCGGCGAACTGAACCCCGACGGGCAGTACCTGACTGTTCGCCAGTTCGACGCGCATGCCTGGGTGGAATACTGGCAGCCGGGCGTGGGCTGGCGCAGCGTCGACCCGACTGCAGCCGTGGCACCGCAACGTATCGAGCAAGGTCTGGAGCAGGCGCTGGCGGCGGACGAAGCGTTTCTGCAGGACTCGCCCTATTCAGCGTTACGCTACCGCAACGTGCCTTGGGTCAACGCCCTGCGCCTCAGTTGGGATAACCTCAATTACGGCTGGCAGCGCTGGGTGCTGGGCTATCAGGGACAACAGCAGTTACAAATTCTCGGTCGCTGGTTTTCAGGCTTCCAGGCGCCGGTTTTTGTCCTGGGAAGCCTGTTTTCACTGGGCCTGGTCGCGTTATGGCTGTTCAAACCCTGGCAACGCGAAAGCGACTCGCAACTGCGCGTGTTCAACGCATTTGAACGCTTGCTCGCCCGCCATGGTCTGCGTCGTATGCCGGGTGAAGGCGCTGACGCATTCTGCCGCAGGGCGGTGCTCTACTTTCCGCAGCATGCCGAGGCCATTGAAGGTTTCATCCGCGAATTTCAAGCGCAGCGCTACGCTGGGCGGCTGGCTTCGGCAAGCCGCTTGAGGCAGGCACTGAGCACGCTGCGCCGTGGTTTGCCATGGAGGCTGTCAGCCGTCAGGGACAGGCATTCATGAATCAGTTTGTCGAAGGGGAATTGCATGTCTTCAATGGTGGATCATCTGGTCGCCGAAGTGCTGGCGCTGGATGTCAAATTGCTCGCGTGTCAGGCACGTCTCGCCGTTTCGACTGACAGCGAAGCGCTGCACGATTTACGTACCACGGTGCGCCGTCTGCGCAGCGTACTGCGGCCCCTGCGGGAAAACCCGAGTGCGGCAGAGCTGGAAGAGGCGGCCAGGGCGGTCGGCCAACTGACCACGCCGTTGCGTGACATGCAGGTGCTCGCCGGGTTTCTTGAAGAGCAGGGTTTGAACGAGGCTGCATTCACACGCAACCGTTACCTGGAAAGCGCCTGCCCAAAGGTCGCCAGCTCGCCCGAGTTGACCCGCCTGCTCAAGCTGATTGACCGGTTCCCGGAAATGCTGCGCCTGCAACAGCGCCAGGGCATGTTGCGTGGCTTGCGCAAGACCATCGAAAAGCGCATGGACAAGCAATGGCACAAGTTGCGTGTGGCCATCGCCGAGCCCGGTCATGACCGTCATGACCTGCGCCTGCTGATCAAGCGCGTACGTTACGCTGCCGAAGCCTATCCGCAACTCAGCCACCAGCCGAAAAACATGCAGGCGCGGCTCAAGTCCGCACAAGGCGAACTGGGCGACTGGCACGATCATCTGCAATGGCTGGCGCAGGCGGCAGAGCAACCGGATCTGGCTCCCTGCGTGCCGGGCTGGCAGATCGGCATAGTAGGCGCCGAGCGCAAGGCCGAAGCATCGCTCAAACGCTTGGCCAAAGCCTGTTTCTGATCCTGTGATTTGTCGAGAGGCAGGTCATTCAGGCCGCAAAAATGGCTATTATGCGGCCTGTCGTTAACTAAGAGGATGGTTATCATCCATTCACTTGTGTGTTGACGTGTGGAGTGAGCATGACCTTTTCTGAACTGATCGATGCGCTGCGTCGCGATCCGCGCTCTGTCACGATCCCTGCCGAATGGTCTCAAGGGCGTGCCTGCTTCGGCGGGCTGATGGCTGCGCTGACCTACGAAGCGATGCGTGCAGAGGTGCCGGAAGGGCGGCCGGTTCGTTCGTTGGCGATCACCTTTGTCGGGCCGGCCGCGCCCGGTGTGCCGATTGCTTTCGAGGTCGACACCCTGCGCCATGGCAAGGCAGTCAGTCAGGTGCTGGGACGCGCCATGCAGAACGGTCAGGTCATGACCCTGATACAAGGCAGCTTCGGTGCCCCTCGGGAATCGATGATCACCGTTGCCGCAGAGGCCGCGCCGGTCCTTAAACCGGTTGATCAATGTCCGGAGCTGCCGTTCGCCAGCGGCGTGATGCCTGATTACCTGCGCTTCATGGACATTCGCTGGGCGTTGGGCGGCATGCCATTCAGTAATACCCGATCACCGGCGATTGGCGGCTACGTGCGCTTTCGCGATACGCCGCACGCCACGCCCATGAGCGAAGCGCACATTCTGGCGCTGGTGGACACCTGGCCGCCTGCGGTACTGCCGCACCTGGACAAACCGGCCCCCGGCAGCTCACTGACCTGGACCATTGAGTTCGTCCAGCCCCAGCCGTCGCTCGATACCCTGCAGTGGTGCAGCTACCGCGCAGTCATCGAGCATGCCCGCGATGGCTATGGCCATACCGCCGCGGCATTGTGGAGCCCCGACGGCGAGCTGATCGCAATCAGCCGCCAGACGGTTACCGTATTTGGCTGACCGGCAACCGGATCAAGGTTTGCGAGCGGCCCGGGCGGCGTCCTGGCGCTGAAACCCCAGCGCCGCCACCAGGCCGATCACGCCGATGGCAACCGATGAAAGGCTTTCGGAAAACAGGCCGTTGAGGATCAGCAGGGCCGCCAGAATGAACAGCGGCACGGCGATCAGGTACAGAGCCAGACTGGCCGAGTGCTCCTGACTGTCGTTGCTGTCACGCCATTGATTCAACTGCAGATCGGAAAGTGGCTTGTTCATGATGCGGTCCTCTTCAGGTAACGCGTAAAGCGTCGTTCAATGCCTGAAGGATAGGCCCGCGCGCCGATCGCTGACGAGTCAAGCCTGTCTATCGCGGCGATAGCCTGTTACAGCTTGAGCTGGCCAATGGCGGCATTCAGTTCGCCTGCCAGCGTGGCCAGTTCGTCACTGGTGCTGGCCGAGTCAACCGTCTGGCTCACCGTGCGTTCGGTGACATCGCGGATACTCACCACCGCACGGTTCATCTCCTCGGCGACCTGACTTTGCTGCTGGGCGGCGACGGCGATCTGCGTGTTGCTTTCGCGCATCTGTGCCACGGCACCGGCAATTGCCGCCAGCGCATCACCCGCTTCCCGGGCCTGCTGCACGCATTCGTCAGCCTTGGACGAGCTTTCCTGCATGAAGTCCACGGCATCGCGGGTGCCGCTTTGCAGGGTCGAGACCATCGTGGTGATTTCATCGGTGGAGGTCTGCACCCGTTTCGCCAGATTACGTACCTCGTCGGCGACCACGGCAAACCCCCGACCCATTTCCCCGGCGCGTGCGGCCTCGATGGCTGCGTTGAGGGCGAGCAGGTTGGTCTGTTCGGCAATGCTGTGGATCACGTTGACCACACCGTTGATCTTCTGGCTGTCTTCGGCCAGACGCTGGATCATTTCCGCCGTTTGCTGCACGCCGCTGGAAAGCCCGGCGATGGACACTTGCACGCGGTCGACCACCACCTTGCCACTGCCCGCCAGTGCGTCGGCGGTCTGCGACTGATCACGGGTGGCCGTGGCGTGCTGGGCAATGTGATGGACCGTGGCAGTCATCTCGTTGATGGCCGTGGCCACTTGGTCGGTTTCGCTTTGCTGGCCGAGCATGCCCTGGCGCACCTCCTTCATGCCTGCCGCCAGATGCGCGGCGCCCTGATCGAGGCGCCCGGCAGTTTGCGAAACGGTGTTGACCACCCGCTGGTAACCGGCCTGCATGGCATTGAAGGCCTTGGCCATCTGTCCGACCTCATCGTCACTGCGGTTGGGAACACGGGCCGCCAGGTCGCCGCTTTTTTCGACGTGCAGCATCACATCCTTGAGCGCGTTGAGCTGGCTGAGCAGAAAGCGGATCAGCAGCTGCGAGGCACAGAGCATCAACAGCATCAGCACGAAAACCGCGACCGCGTAATGCGTGAAGCGATCCAGCAGGATGTGCATGAAGGTCGGGGTGAATGCCAGTAGCGCAATCCGTTGCTCGGCGCCGCGGGTGATGATCTGCGCACCGCTCAGCCATCGATCGCCGACGGGTTTGTCCAGCGCCACCCAGTCGCGGGCGTCAGCCAGTTCCGGCAGCGCCAAGCCATCGACAACCGGTGTCTGACCCTGGCGGTAAGTCAGTATTGTATCGCTGGAGGGCAGTGCTGCGTCGACGGGCCAGGCGGCCAGCAGGCGCGCCTGCGCTTGTGCTGCCTGACGCGACACATCGGTCCGCGCTTGTTGCTCTGTCTGCATGGCGTACAGCACCAGCAACAGGGTGGTGACGAAAGCGACCGCGTTGACGGCCCAGAACTTGTATTTCAGTGACAGGTTGCCAAGCCATGAGGCCATGAGGGGTCTTCTTCGGTGATCGGTTGAGATAGCAGCAAGATGCCATCACTGTGCCTCAGCCAACGAAGAGAGCCTTGATGCGGGTCAACAAAGCTGCAGATTTTCATCCTCTGAGGTGTTCTTCAGCACTGGCAAGGCAAAAAACTGCCGTGCGCAATCTGTGCTGTGGCGTGCGAGGTCTTCCTGCGTTTCGCCCCGGTGCAAGGCTACTTCGCGCAAGACTTCCGGCAGGTAAGCCGGCTCGTTGCGACCGTTTTTCGGCTTGGGACGCAGGCTGCGTGGCAGCAGGTAGGGCGCATCGCTTTCCAGCATCAGCCGGCCGCGAGGGATGTTGCCCACCAGTGCGTGCAGGTGGGTGCCGCGTCGCTCGTCGCAGATCCAGCCGGTGATGCCGATATGCAGATCAAGGTCCAGGTAACTGAACAGCGCGGCGCGCTCACCGGTGAAACAGTGCACGACTGCCGCGGGCAGGCGGTCGCGGTAATCGCGCAGAATTTCCAGCAGCCGCTGGTTGGCATCGCGCTCGTGGAGGAACACCGGTAATTGCAGTTCCACGGCCATGGCCAGGTGCGCCTCCAGGACCTTTTCCTGTTGGGGGCGAGGCGAGAAATCGCGATTGTAATCCAGGCCGCATTCACCCACGGCGCGAACGCGATTTTCCTTGAGCAGGGCATGCAACTGTTTCTCGGTGTCACCGGTCCAATCGCTCGCCGAATGCGGATGGATACCTGCCGTGCAGAACAGGCGTTGCGCGCTTTCATCCAGCTCGTGACACAGCTGCAGGGCGTGTTCGCTGCCCTCGACACTGGTGCCGGTCACCACCAGTTGTTCGACGCCTGCGGCATAGGCGCGGTCGAGTACCGCCTGTCGCTGCGAGGCGAAGCTTGCGTTGGTCAGATTGACGCCGATGTCGATGAGTTGCATGGTGCTACCTCCAGCTGAAGGCTGCCGAGCATACCAGAGCTCTGGCCACAACAAGAAAACGCTGGGTATTCAAGCGATTGAACCTCAAGGTTCAACGATTTCCTTCGCTGTTCGATGCTGCTGCGTGACCTCAAGATTTCCTTTTTCCTGTTTCTTTCCGGCATTGCCCTGGGGAAGTGAATGATCCGATCCGCGCTTGTGTCTTTGATCTGCCTGTTACCGCTGCTGCCCTTGCAGGTTTCTGCTCGGCAGACCGGTCCCGAGGTCGTGCAGCACACGGTGCAGGTGCGCGATTTGCCGGCGATTCGCAGCAGCAAGGTGCTGCGCGTGCTGGTCAATCAGAGCCGTAACAGCTCCGGCGACGTCAAGGGGCAGGAAATCGGCGTCGAATACCATCGTCTGCAAGCTTTCGAGCAGTACCTCAACAGCCATTCCCGTGCCGGGCAGAAGGTCACGATCAAGGTCATCCCCAAGGCCAAGAACCAGCTGCTGACGGCCTTGCAGCGCGGAGAAGGCGACATGATCGCGCCCGGCGAGCTGCTCGATGTCAGCGACGCCAAGGGCATTCAGGCCAGCGCACCGATCGTGCACGACGTGCCTCTGGTGCTGGTCGGCGTTCGTGGTCAGCGCAGTGTGCGCCGTGTGGATCAATTGTCCGGAAAGACCCTGAGCCTGCCCACCGGCAGTGCCGCCGATGAAGCCCTGCATCAGGTCAATCGACAACTGGAGCTGCGCAAGCTGCCCTTGGCGAAAATCGAATGGGTCGACCCCAGTCTGGCCGTCGAGGATGTGCTGGAAATGGTTCAGGCCGGGATTTACCCGATGACGCTGGTCGAGCAGCCGATTGCCGAGCGCTGGGCGAGGATCATGCCCAAACTGCGCATCGAACGCGGCCTGACCTTGCAGACCCACGGGGATATCAGCTGGTTCGTTCGTGACAATGCCACCCAGCTGCGGGCCAGTGTCGACGATTTCCTTAAAGACTATAAGCCGTCGGCCCAGCAGGATCAGGTGTTCGCCAACGCGTACAAGAACACCTACAAGGTCAACAACCCGTTGGTGCGCAACAACCTGCAGCGTCTGGAACAACTGCGTCCGATGTTGCAACGCCATGCCGATGCACAGGGCATGGACTGGCTTGATCTGGCAGCCCTCGCGTTCAAGGAATCCAAGCTAGACCCGTCTGCCAAGGGCAGTGGCGGCGCGACAGGGCTGTTGCAGATCACGCCGTCGGCAGCAAAAAGCGTTGGCGTGCCGAGCATCCAGAGCGCTGACGACAACATCCGTGCCGGGTCGCGCTACATGGCGCTGATCCAGCGCAAGTATTTCTCCAGTAACCGGGTCAACGAACGCGAGCGCATGGCATTCGTGATGGCCGCCTATAACCTGGGGCCTGAGCGCGTGCAGGGCATGCGCGAGGAAGCGCGGCGTCGCGGGCTGAACCCGAACCAGTGGTTCTTCCAGACCGAGCGTGTGGCGATGGAACAGGGCGGTGCCAATGTCGTGGCGTTCGTGAACAGCGTCAACAAGTACTACCTGGCCTTCGACCGCGAGCGTGACTCGCTGGAAAAGAGCGGGCCCAAACCTGCGGTAAAACGCTAAAGATCGATTTATTCGATTTGTATGCGCCGTTATTTGCGGTTTTTACATGAGTGAATTTGATTATCATGGCGCCACTCGCTGTTAATCACCCATCACTCACGGAAAGTCTCGCATGAACACATTGATCAAGTCGGTCCTCACCACTCGCGCCGGTTACGGCCTGACTGTCCTGCGCGTCATCGTCGGTATCGCGTTCATCGCGCACGGCAGCCAGAAACTGTTCGGCGCCTTCGGTGGTTATGGCCTCGAAGGCACTGCGCAGTACATGGAAAGCCTGGGCCTGACGCCGGGTTACCTGATGGCGCTGATGTCGGGCAGCGCCGAATTCTTTGGCGGCCTGGGCCTGCTGCTGGGGCTGCTGGCTCGTCCCGCTGCGGTCGTGGTGATCCTGTTGTTGCTGGTGGCGATCTTCACCGTGCATATCCACAACGGCTTCTTCATGGCCAACAACGGCTACGAGTACGCGCTGGCACTGCTCGGCGGTGCCGTGGCAGTACTCATCGAAGGTGCAGGCAAGTTGTCGCTGGACCGTATCATCGGCCGATAACCGGCTACGCTTGCTGTGCAAGGCCCGCTCTTGTAGCGGGCCTTGTGCGTTTGCAGGCTCCTGCCATGAATGGCAATTGACAACGAATGGGACGTTTCTCTAGGATGCGTGCTCAAGCGCCGATTTAACAACTACTTGCGGGGCGCCTGGCAAGGCTGAAGTCTTGTCGAAATACCGCTAAAACGTTGGTTCGGTGTTGCCTCTCACCGCTGCCCAGCGGATCTTGCGAGGCAGAGAAACCACCATGAACAACCTGCGCCCCCTCATTCGTCTTTCCCCGATCAGCACGGTCTTGTCACGCAAGAATCCGAAAATCCTCCTCAGTGGCTCCCATCAGCCCACGCTGTTGCGCTATCTCGATGGCTGGCCACGTCGGCGTGGCGGTTCCTGTGCGTTTCTGATTCAGTTTGCCGAGACCCACCAGTCGCTGAGCCATTTTGCTGACGATCAATTCGACCTCGCCGTGGTGCAATCGCCGCAGGCAGACGATGTCGGGCAGGTGATTCGAGACCTGACCCGCATCGCCCGGCAGGGCCTGATCACGCTGGGTTGAATCGCCTGATTCAGCCAATTGGCAGAGAAGGCATATTGCTGGCCCCCGGCGCGTGAGCGGACAGGCAAAATCGCCGCCTTATCAAAGGATTAGGTGGTTTTCGCATGCGTTTGGTCTATTGTGCTCTGGCGTGCCTGACGCTTTCCGGGCTGGCTTTTTCCGTTCAGGCCAGAAACGCCACGGAAAACGAGCGTTACCTGTGTCGTTGGGGCTCGGCCATTGCTGGCGGTGCGCAGGCCTCCAAGCTGTCAGGCGTGACTCGCTATGGCGCGCGGCAGAAGCTGCAGGCGCGCAAGTTTGCCAAACAATGGATGCGGCCCATGGCATTGCGTATCACGGAGCAGACTTACGACAGCGAGTCGCGGCTCAAGCCTGATGCGGTGACCAAGGTCTATTACGACGGCTGCATCCAGCATGAGGTGGCGCGACGTTGAGTCTTTATTGCCTGTCGAACTGATTTTTTCAGGGCCGGAGAAACCTCTTGAGTACAAAGATCATCACCCGTGACGGGCATGAAGCCCTGAAGAAAGAGCTCGACTACCTGTGGCGAGAGCACCGGCCGGACATTACGCAAAAGGTCGCCTGGGCGGCATCGCTCGGGGATCGCAGCGAGAACGCCGATTACCAGTACAACAAGAAGCTGCTGCGCGAGATCGACCGACGCGTGCGCTACCTGCGCAAGCGCCTCGAAGACATGCGTGTCGTGCAGTATTCGCCGGAGCAGGAAGGGCGGGTGTTCTTCGGTGCCTGGGTCGAGATCGAGAACGAAGCGGGCGATCTCAAGAGGTTTCGCATTGTCGGCTATGACGAAATCTATGGGCGCAACGACTACATCTCCATCGACTCGCCCATGGCTCGCGCCTTGCTGAAGAAGGAAGTCGGCGACGAGGTGCTGGTCAATACGCCTGAAGGCGAGAAACTCTGGTTCGTGAATTCGATTGATTACGAGAAGTGAGGCCGGACGCAGAGCGTCCGGAATTGCATTCTCACGCGGAGCGCTGATCGCTATACACAACTAGCTCGCTCCCACTGGATTTGTGAGTAGCCTCAACCCTCGCGCAGCACGGTCAGCGGGCTGACGTTCAGTGCGCGGCGGGTGCCGAATACACCGGCACCACCGACCAGCAGGGCGCCGATCACCGGGAGCAGCAGTAGCCACGGATGCGGTTGCCATTCCAGCGAAAAGGCGTAGCGGTACAGCACGAAGCTCACCAGCTCACAACCCAGTGCCGCCAGCACACCGCTCGCGGCCCCCAGCAAACCGAATTCGATACGTCGCGACTTGATCAGCAGCGCTCGCTCTGCGCCCAGTGCGCGCAGCAGTGCGCCTTGCCGTATGCGTTCGTCCAGCGTGGCCTGCAATCCGGAAAACAGCACGGCGATACCTGCGGCCAGCACGAACAGCAGGACGAACTGCACAGCCAGGGTGACCTGATCAAGAATGCTGCGTACCTGCGCCAGCAGAGCCTCTACCCCCAGAATGCTGATGGAAGGGTAGGCGCGCGACAGCTCGACGATCTGCTTGTCCTGGCCGGGTGGCAGGTAAAAGCTGGTCAGGTAAGTGGTCGGCAAGTCGGCGAGGGTGCCGGGTTGGAAAATCATGAAGAAGTTGGGCTGGAAGGTATCCCAGTTCACGTCCCTGAGGCTGGTGACCACGGCTTCGCGGGTCAGTCCGCCGACGATGAAGCTCAGGCGGTCGCCCAGTCTGATTTTCAGGCTGTCGGCCAGTTTGGCCTCGATCGAGACACCGGGCGTCGCGTCGCTCTGCGCGGACGCAGGCAACGCTTTCCACCAACTGCCTGCAGTCAGGGTATTGCCCTCGGGAAGCTCGGCGGCCCAGGTCAGGCTCAGGTCGCGACGCGTGGCATTTTCACCGCGCGAATCCTTGGTCACGAAGTTGCTGACCGGTTCACCGTTGATGCTGGTCAGGCGTCCAGGCACCACCGGGTAAAGGGGCGCCGCGTGAGTGGACAGCTTGCTCAGGGTCTGGGCGAAGTTTTCTTTATCGGCTGGCAGTACGTTGAGCACGAAATAGTTCGGTGCATCCTTGGGCAACTGATTTTGCCAGGTGTCGAGCAGCTCACCGCGCAGCAGCGCGATCAAGCCCATCGACAGCAGAATCAGGCCGAAAGCCAGTGATTGGCCGGCAGCTGCCAGCGGGTAACGCAGCAGTTGTCCCAAACCCAGTCGCCAGGGCAGCGAGGCGCCGGACAGCAGGCGGCGCAGGCTGTTGAGCGCCAGCAGCAACAGGCTGCCGAGCAGCAGCGCGGCTACGATGCCGCCACCCAGCAGGGCGAAGGTCAGGACCAGGTCCAGGCTCAGGCGCCACATGATCAGGCCCAGCGCGAGCAGCGCTGCGCCATACACAAGCCAGGAACTGGCGGGGATCGGCAGCATGTCGCGACGCAACACGCGCAACGGCGGCACGCGACCCAGTGCAGCCAGCGGCGGCAGGGCAAAACCGGCCAGCGCTACCAACCCGGTGCCCATGCCGGCCAGCGCAGGCAGTACGCCGCCTGGCGGAACGGTCGCCGGGAGCAGATTTTGCAGCAGCGCGAACAGCCCGAGTTGTGCAAGCCAGCCCAGCAAGGCACCACTCAGGCTGGCCAGCAAGCCGATGATCGCCAGTTGCAGGCTGAACAGGGTCATCGTCTCCCCGCGCGACAGCCCCAGGCAGCGCAGCAGGGCGCTGGCATCGAAGCGCCGTGCGGCGAATCGGGATGCCGACAGCGCGACAGCAACGCCCGCCAGCAAGACGGCGACCAGACTGGCCATATTCAGATAACGTTCGGCCTTGCCCAGTGCGCCGCCGATCTGCTGGCTACCATCGCGGGCGTCCTTGATTTCCTGATGCGGCTCAAGACCCGGTTCGATGGCTTTGCGATAGGCCGCCAGTGCTTCCGGCGGGCCGCTCCACATCTCTCGATAGCTGACCCGGCTGCCCGGCTGCACCACGCCGGTGGCAGCGAGGTCCTGCAGGTTGATCATCACGCGCGGGGTCAGGCTGTAGAAGTTGCCTGCCCGGTCTGGCTCGTAAGTCAGTATGCGGGTCAGTTTCAAGGTTTTGGAGCCGACGTCGAGGTCGTCTCCCACCTTCAGGGCGACGGCGGGAAGCAGGCGTGCCTCGACCCAGGCTTCACCCGGTTGCGGACCGCTGCCGGCCTGTTCCGGCTGGTACAGGTCTGCGGCGCTTTTCAGTTCGCCGCGCAATGGGTAAGCGTCGTCCACCGCCTTGATGCTCGACAGCTGGATACCTGCGTCGGTCGCGATCACGCTGGAAAACACCACGATCTGCGCATGCTTGAGTTGCAGACGTTTGCCTTCTTCGACCTGCTCGGCACGCGCCGGGCTCGAGCCTTCGAGGATCAGATCGGCACCCAGGAACTCGGTCGCCCGCAGCAGCATCGCGCCGTTCAGACGGGCGCCGAAATAACCGATGGCGGTGCTCGCCGCCACGGCGACCAGAAGGGCAAAGAACAGTACTCGCAACTCTCCTGCGCGGGCATCACGCATCAGTTGGCGGACAGCGAGGCTCAGCAGGCGGGCAAAAGGCAAACGTGCCATCAAGGCTCCAGCGGGGCGACCAGTCGGCCCCCTTCAAGGCGGATCAGGCGACGGCAGCGATGCGCCAGACGCTCATCGTGAGTGACCAGCACCAGCGTGGTGTTGCGCTCCTTGTTCAGTTCGAAGAGCAGGTCGCTGATGCGTTCGCCGGTGTGGCTGTCAAGGTTGCCGGTGGGTTCGTCGGCAAACAGCACGTCGGGGTCGGCAGCGAAGGCGCGGGCAATGGCGACCCGTTGCTGTTCGCCACCGGACAACTGACGCGGCGTGTGGGTCAGGCGCTGGCCAAGGCCCACCCGTTCCAGCAGGTCACGGGCTTTTTCGCGGGCGTCCTTGCGGCCTTCGAGCTCCATCGGCAGCATGACGTTTTCCAGCGCGTTGAGGCTGTCGAGTAACTGGAACGACTGAAACACGAACCCGACGTGCTCGGCACGCACTCTGGCGCGCTGGTCTTCATCCAGTTCGCTGAGGTTGCGGCCCGAAAGGATGACTGAACCGGCGCTGGGCAGGTCCAGCCCGGCCAGCAAGCCGAGCAGGGTGGATTTGCCCGAACCGGAGGCGCCGACGATGGCCAGCGTGTCGCCCTTGTTTAGTTCCAGGGAGAGTTCGTGCAGGATGGTCAGGTCACCTTCGGTGCTGGGGACTACTTTGCTGAGGCTTTGGGCACTGAGAATACTTTCACTCATGGAGAATCCGATGCGTGCGTTGTTTTTAAGTGCTGGCCTGGGGTTACTGCTGCTGTCACAGGGCGCGTTGGCGGGCACGGTGTTGATCGTTGGAGATAGTATCAGTGCGGCTTTCGGGCTGGATACCCGCGTGGGGTGGGTCAGTTTGCTGGAACAGCGTCTGAGCAAGGAGGGATTCGACGACAAGGTGGTCAATGCGTCGATCAGTGGCGACACCAGTGCAGGCGGCCAGGCGCGTTTGCCTGCGCTGCTTGCAGAGCATAAGCCGGAGCTGGTTATTCTGGAATTGGGCGGCAACGACGGCCTGCGCGGCCAGCAGCCTGCTCAATTGCAACAAAACCTTTCATCGATGATCGACCGCTCGCAGGCGGCAGGTGCCAAAGTGCTGTTACTGGGCATGCGTATCCCGCCCAACTACGGGCCACGCTACACCAAGGCCTTTGAAGAGGTTTACAGCAACCTGGCCCAGGAAAAAAAGGTCCCCTTCGTGCCATTCTTTCTGGAAGGTGTAGGCGGGGTGCCCGAGCTGATGCAGGCCGATGGTCTGCATCCGGCGGCGGCCGCTCAGGGCAAGTTGCTGGAAAATGTCTGGCCGAGCCTGAAACCGCTGCTTTGAGGCTTTCCCGGGCGGGGGCTTTCGGCTAATGTGGCGCCCCCGATCTGGAGCCCCCCATGCCGCGTCCCGCCTGGTCCCTGTATGCCTATCAAATGCTTGAACCCGATGAGCAGCTGGATCTGTTCGCCTGTCAGGAAGTGCGCGTCCATCTGATCGCTCGCCAATTGGAGCTGGGCGGCTCGATCGACCGTACATTGTGCGGCACGTTATTGCCGGCCCAGCCGCAAATGCGTGCCGTCGAACTGCAGGCCATGCGTGATGAGCGTCTGTGCCCCTTGTGCAAGGCCATCATGGACGCGCAGCGCAGGGGGATGAATCCGATCTGGCCTGAACTCTAGCTGTCATGACTGCCGGAAGGTCGGCCGCAGATATCCCCGATCCGGCAAGGGCCGGTGTACACTTCAGTTCTTGTTTCCATCTCTTTAGTCGTTACCCGAAGGATCTTCCCGGATGTTGTCGCGCATTCCAGCCGTTACCCGCTGTCTGTCGCTTGCTGCTCTGTGCGCGGCGAGCTCTGTCCATGCACTGGAGTTTCCGTTGCCGCCGCCCGGCGAAGACATCGTGGGGCAGGTGCAGGTCATCAAGGCCAAATACGAAGACACCTTCGCCGATCTGGGCACCCAATACGATCTGGGCTATCTGGAAATGATCGCTGCCAACCCTGGCGTCGATCCCTGGTTGCCGGGGGCGGGCAAGGACATCGTGCTGCCGACCCGCTTCATTCTGCCGCCGGGTCCGCGCGAAGGGATCGTCATCAACCTTGCCGAGTACCGCATGTATTACTACCCCAAGGGGCAGAATGTCGTGCACACCTATCCACTGGGTGTCGGTCGTGAAGGCTGGGGGTCGCCGATCGGCGTGACCAAGGTGACGGCCAAGACGCCGAACCCGACCTGGACACCGCCGGCCTCGATCAAGGCCGAGCATGCGGCCGATGGCGATCCGCTGCCTGACGTGGTGCCGGCCGGTCCGGACAACCCGCTGGGGCCGTTCAAATTCGGCCTGGGGCTTTCCGGATACCTGATCCACGGCTCGAACAAGAAGTTCGGCATTGGCATGCGCACCAGCCACGGCTGTTTCCGCATGTACAACAATAACGTGCTGGAACTGGCCGACATGGCCCCGGTCGGTACGACCGTGCGCATCATCAGCGAGCCTTACAAGTTCGGCATCAGTGGCGGCAAGGTTTACCTCGAAGCGCACACGCCGGTTGATGACCTGGGCAACCCGTCGGTGGTCGACAAGCACACGGCGGTGATCAACGCGCTGCTCAAGCGTGACGACCTGGCCAACAATCTGCGCATGAACTGGGACGTGGTACGTGATGTGGTCGCGGCCGAAGACGGCATGCCGGTGGAGATCGCAGAACCGGGCAAAGCGCCTGCGAATGCCGAAGAGCCGGTGATTTTTCAGTAAATCGTCGCCAGCAATTGCTATCGTGCCAACGCGGAGCGTTGGCATGCGGTTCGTGACGCTCCGCGTCACAAGTCTTCAGCTCAACACACCGTCATGCCGCGCCCGCAGGAGGCCGCCATACGCGCTTTTCGATCACGATGGCACAGACGACGCAGAGTGCGACGTAAGTGACGGCTGAGTCCTGGCGCTGATCCGGGGGTAGCCTGGCAGGACGCCAGGCTAGCCGCACCGGACCATGGATGGTCCGTTGCGGCGACCCCCGGATCAGTGACAGGGCGAAGGAACCCGACGAAGTCGGGCCGGAAACGGAGCCAGGGGCTTTGGTCACTTTGGCCCCTTCAAAGTGACTCGCCGAGGGGCGAAAAGGTGACCTGAGCCGAACCTCAATCCACCTGACAACGAAAAACCGTCAAAAGAGAGTCATAGGGTCTTGGCCCTGTTCCTGGAGTCATTCAGGCTATTGCACGCAATCACCGAGCCAGAGAACAGGCAAAAAAAAGCCGACCCGTTGCCGGGTCGGCTTTCAATAATCCCGGGGGATTATTACTTGCGGCTGGCTTTGTCCAACATGCGCAGAGCGCGCTCGTTGGCTTCGTCAGCAGTTTGCTGAGCTTTTTGAGCAGCAGCCATAGCTTCGTCAGCCTTGCGGTAGGCTTCGTCGGCACGTGCTTGCGAACGAGCTGCTGCGTCTTCGGTAGCGGTCAGACGAGCTTCGGTTTCTTTGGATACGCTGCTGCAACCGGTAGCCAGAACTGCGGCCAGAGCCAGAGCAGAGAATTTCAGAACGTTGTTCATCGTGTTCACCTTCAAGGAATTTTTTTTCAAATTAGTCATCTCTCGAAAATGAGAAAACGACCGGCGTACATAGTACCCATTGTTTGTAGTAAGTAAACGGACCCGGCGCAAGAAGCTGCTAAAATTCCTCGCTTTGAAAGCGTTCCGCGTTACTTCTCAAGCGTTCTGTACAAAAACTATCCACTTTAACGGGACCCCTGCCGTGCTGAAGCGTTCCGGACAGTTCATGCAAGACCATTCCTGATTGACTGTCGGTCGGCACATGAGCGTTTCCGGGTATTTTTACATCGAGCGCGCTTGAGCATAGTCGCTAATGGCGCCTACTATCTCAATGTGATGTCCGTCGAGATCGGCAGTGCCCTACCGGTGTCGAAAACAGGCACTGGGTGGCGTAGATGTTCCTTCGCCTGAAAAAGACCGGTAAGGTAGGGGTCAAATTCCAAGACCCGCGAGGAGTAGCGATGAGCGAGGCGTTGTCCATCCACCATGACGAAGTCGGCCACCATTTCGAAATCATTATCGACGGCCACCGTGCCTATCTGACCTATATGGATCTAGGCAAACAGACCCTGGACTTCTATCGGACCTTTGTACCGGACGCCTTGCGGGGTCGCGGAATTGCTGCGGCGCTGACCAAGGAGGCGCTCGATTATGCCGACAGCATGGGCTATTCGGTCATACCGTCCTGCTCTTATGTCGAGCGCTACATGGAGCTCCATGATCTGCAGTCGCAGGCCGCCAAGCTCTGACGACTTCCAGCTACAGACCGTCAGTATGAAAAACGCCGAGCATTTGCTCGGCGTTTTCGTTCTTGCGGTGCTGTCGGTCAGGCAATTACTTGCGCTTGCGAGCTGGCAGCACATCCTTGAGTTTCGCGTGCATGCTGCGCAGGGTCTTTTCAGTGCTTTGCCAATCGATGCAGGCATCGGTAATCGACACGCCGTACTGCAATTCCGACAGGTCCTTGGGAATCGCCTGGCAGCCCCAGTTCAAATGGCTCTCGACCATCAGGCCGATGATCGATTCGTTGCCTTCCAGGATCTGGTTGGCGACGTTTTCCATCACCAGCGGTTGCAGCGCCGGGTCCTTGTTGGAGTTGGCGTGGCTGCAGTCGACCATGATGTTCGGGCGAATGCCGGACTTGTTCAGCGCCTGCTCGCAGAGCGCGACGCTGACCGAGTCATAGTTGGGCTTGCCGTTGCCGCCGCGCAGCACCACATGACCGTAGGCGTTGCCTTTGGTGGTCACGATCGACACGCCGCCTTCCTGGTTGATACCCAGGAAACGATGCGGGCTCGACACCGATTGCAAGGCGTTGATGGCAACCGTCAGGCCGCCATCGGTGCCGTTCTTGAAACCGACTGCCGAGGACAGGCCCGAAGCCATCTCGCGGTGAGTCTGGGATTCTGTGGTGCGCGCGCCGATTGCCGACCAGCTGATCAGGTCCTGCAGATACTGCGGGGAGATCGGGTCCAGGGCTTCGGTGGCGGTGGGCAGACCCATCTCGGCCAGATCCAGCAACAACTGGCGACCGATGTGCAGGCCATCCTGGATCTTGAACGAGTCATCCAGGTACGGGTCGTTGATCAGGCCTTTCCAGCCTACCGTGGTGCGTGGCTTCTCGAAGTAGACGCGCATCACCAGATACAGCGTGTCAGACACTTCCGCCGCCAGCGCCTTGAGACGCTCTGCGTACTCCTTGGCTGCCTTGAGGTCGTGGATCGAGCACGGGCCGATCACGATGAACAGGCGGTGGTCATGGCCATCGAGAATGTTGCGAATCACTTCGCGGCCCTGGCTGACGGTCTGCAGGGCAGCATCGGTCAGGGGGATGTCGCGCTTGAGCTGATCCGGAGTGATCAGAGTCTCGTTGGAGGCAACGTTGAGGTCGTCAATCGGTAAATCAGCCATCGTGTTACTCATCAGGTCGCGGGTACTGGCCGCCAACGGTCCCCCGTGCGGCGGTGTCCAGCTGGTTTGAGCGCAGCGGGGAGCCGAACCTTAGCGCGTTATCGCGCTGTTCGACAATAAGTAAACGAGGTATTGGCCAGGTCGTTGCCCGGGATGCGCTGCCTTATTGCAAGACAATCCGCTGCGACGGATAGTGTACGGCCGCAAATAGCGAGACAGTCAAGGGAGAGGTCATGAGTGTTGATTCCCGTGGTCCGCGCGTCGGCATCATTGGTACGGGTGCCATCGGTGGCTTTTACGGACTGATGCTGGCGCGTGCCGGATACGATGTGCATTTTCTGCTGCGCAGCGAGTTTGACACGGTGGCGCGCGAAGGTTTGCAGGTCAAAAGCGCCGTGCACGGCGAGCTGTCCCTCAAGCCCGTTCAGGCGTATCGCTCGGCGGCTGAAATGCCGCCTTGTGACTGGCTGCTGGTCGGCACCAAGAGCACCGGCAATGCCGCGCTCGGTCCGATCATCCGTCAGGTGGCTGCGCCGAATGCCAGCGTGTTGCTGTTGCAAAACGGCCTGGCTGTCGAAGACCAACTGCGTAACGTCCTGCCCGACAGCCTGCACATACTCGGCGGGCTGTGTTTCGTCTGCGTCAACCGGGTTGCGCCCGGCGTCGTCGCCCATGAAGCCTTCGGTGCGGTCAGTGTCGGCTATCACAGCGGCCCGGCGGACGATGAGGCGAGCCGCATGGCGGTGGTCGAAGCCTGCGCGGCCCTGTTCAAGACGGCCGGCATCGACGCGCCGGTCATGGCCAATCTGCAGCAGGCCCGCTGGCAGAAGCTGGTCTGGAATGTGCCCTATAACGGGCTGTCGGCCTTGTTGCAGACCAGTACCGGTCGATTGATGGCCGATCCTGACAGTCAGGCCTTGATCCGAGCGCTGATGGACGAGGTCGTGCAGGGGGCCGAGGCCTGCGGGCACACCTTGCCGCCGGGTTTCGCGCAGCATCTGTTTACAGTGACCGAAAACATGCCGGATTACAGGCCCAGCATGTACCACGACCTGGCCGAAAGACGCCCGCTGGAGCTGGACGCCATTTATGCCCGGCCCCTTGCGGCGGCGCTTGCCGCCGGGTTTGACATGCCTCGCGTGCGGGTGCTTTATCAGGCACTGGCGTTCATCGATCGGGGCAACCGCCCGGCAAGCAAGGAGTGATTCATGACAGAAGCTGAAGACCATAAGCTGGTACTGGCGATTTCATCGCGCGCACTGTTCGATCTGCGCGACAGTCATGAGGTGTACATGGCCGATGGCGTCGAGGCCTACCGCAAGTATCAGATCGAGCATGAGGACGAAATTCTCGCGCAGGGCGATGCGTTCCCGCTGGTGGAAAAACTGCTGAGCCTCAATGCCAGCCTGGAGAAGGCGCGCGTCGAAGTGGTGCTGGTATCGCGCAACAGTGCCGATACCGGCCTGCGGGTCTTCAACTCGATTCAGCATTACGGCCTCGACATCAGTCGCGCCGCCTTTGCCGGCGGGCGCAGTCCTTACCCGTATCTCGCAGCGTTTGGCTGCCACCTGTTTCTCTCCACCCATGCCGAGGATGTACGCAGCGCCCTGGATGCCGGGTTCGCGGCCGCGACCATCCTTTCGGGTGGCGCACGGCGTGCAGCCAGTGCCGAGTTGCGGATTGCCTTCGATGGCGACGCGGTATTGTTTTCCGACGAATCGGAGCGGGTGTACCAGAGCGGCGGGCTGGCGGCCTTTCAGGCCAGCGAGCGTGAGTGGGCTCGCGAGCCGTTGCGCGGCGGGCCTTTCAAGCCGTTTCTCGCCGCACTCAATCAACTGCAGCGCGAGTTTCCCGACGCGAGCTGCCCGATTCGCACCGCGCTGGTCACGGCTCGCTCGGCACCTGCCCATGAGCGCGTGATCCGCACCTTGCGCGAATGGGACATTCGTCTGGACGAGTCGCTGTTTCTCGGTGGTTTGCAGAAATCGGCCTTCCTTGAAGCGTTCGCCGCCGATGTGTTCTTCGACGATCAGCCCGGCCACTGCGAGAAGGCGCGTGATGTAGTGGCGACGGGGCACGTTCCACACGGCATCAGCAACGAAATAGTGCCGCTTGCCGACGGGGGCTGAGAAGTCCGCCGTCGCTGCCGATGATGCGCTGCTACGCTGAGTCAATCTCCGCCATTCGGGTTGTTCGGGAGGTTGTATGGTTCGTTCGATGCTGTATGCCGCAGACCTCGGTCTGTACGCGCCTTATGTAACGCAGCACGCGCTGGCGCTGGCTCGAACGTTCAACGCCGAGCTGTACGTCATCCATGTCGTCGAGCCTCTGGGCCTGTTCGCCGAGTCGGTGCTGCAGAGTTACCTGGGCGAGGAAGCGTTGAAAGAGCTTCGCGGCAAAGGTGTGAATGCATTTTTGAGTGGAATAGAGCAACGAATGCTCGACGGGTTTCGTGAAGAGTTGGGCGAAGGGCACTCGGACCTTTCCCTGATTCGTACGGTGCGCGTCGTGCAGGGCGAGCCTGCCAGCGTGATTCTCGAACAGGCGCACAAGCTGGATGTGGATTTGCTTGTGGTCGGCAGTCACAGCCGCAGCATGGAAGAGGGCTCCTCCATAGGCCGGACGGCTGCCAGGGTCCTGCAGTTTTCCGCTGTGCCGGTCTACATGGTTCCGATGATGTTGAAAAAGGTGCGGGGGTAGGGGAAGGTCCAATTGGTGGTTTTAATGAAATCGAGCGTGCGATCACCTTACAAAGGTGATAAAAAGTTCTAGAATTATTCGTCTCACCATTAATCCAGTTATATACCGTCGCCGATACCCATAGGGTTTATCTGCTTTGAGGGATACATATGAAGCTCCAACAACTGCGCTACATTTGGGAAGTGGCGCACCACGACCTCAACGTTTCCGCGACGGCCCAGAGCCTTTACACCTCCCAGCCCGGCATCAGCAAGCAGATCCGTCTGCTTGAAGATGAACTGGGCGTCGAGGTTTTCGCCCGCAGCGGCAAGCACCTGACGCGTGTGACACCTGCAGGCGAGCGCATCATCACGACAGCGGGCGAGATCCTGCGCAAGGTCGAGAGCATCAAGCAGATTGCCCAGGAGTTCTCCAACGAGAAGAAGGGCACGCTGTCGATCGCCACCACCCACACCCAGGCGCGCTATGCCTTGCCGTCGGTGATCAGCAACTTCATCAAGCAATACCCTGATGTTGCGCTGCACATGCACCAGGGCTCACCGATGCAGATCGCCGAAATGGCCGCTGACGGGACGGTCGATTTCGCTATCGCCACCGAGGCGCTCGAGCAGTTCAGCGATCTGGTGATGATGCCGTGCTATCGCTGGAACCGTTGCGTTGTCGTGCCACAGGGCCACCCGTTGACCAAGGCACCCAAGCTGACCCTGGAACTGCTGGCCGAATACCCGATCGTGACTTACGTCTTCGGTTTCACCGGTCGTTCCAAGCTGGATGAGGCGTTCAGCCATCGCGGGCTGGTGCCCAAGGTGGTGTTTACGGCGGCGGACGCCGACGTGATCAAGACCTACGTCAGGCTGAATCTGGGTGTGGGTATCGTGGCGAGAATGGCGGTAGACGAGGAAGTGGACAGCGACCTGGTGGTGCTCGATGCCAGTGATCTGTTCGAGTCCAGCGTTACAAAAATCGCTTTCCGTCGCGGCACTTTCCTGCGGGGCTTCATGTGCGATTTCATCGAGAAATTCGCGCCGCACCTGACCCGCGAAGTCATGGCCAAGGCGATTCAGTGCCATAACAAGCAGGAAATGGAAGAGCTGTTTGCCAATGTCGAGCTGCCGGTGCATTAGAAGCAGTTTTGAGCTACAAGCTGCAAGCTGCAAGCTGCAAGCTACAAGCTACAAGCTACAAGCCAGAGCCCTACGCGCTTTGACTTGAAGCTTGAAGCTTGAAGCTTGCCGCTCGCGACATTAGTCGCGCACTATCAGATTGCCCGCATGCAGCCCGCATTCCTTCTGCGTGGCTTCTTCCCACCACCAGCGACCTTCGCGCTCGTGCTGGTTCGGCAATACCGGGCGGGTGCAGGGTTCGCAGCCGATGCTGATGAAGCCGCGCTCGTGCAGGCTGTTGTAGGGCAGCTCCAGCATGCGGATGTAGCTCCAGATTTCCTCGCTGCTCATTTGTGCCAACGGGTTGAATTTGTACAGCGTGCGCTCGGCTGTCGAAAAAGCGCTGTCGATTTCCACTGCAGCAACGGCGCTGCGGGTGCCGGGGCTCTGATCACGGCGCTGGCCGGTTGCCCAGGCGCTGACGCCAGACAGTTTGCGACGCAGCGGCTCGATCTTGCGGATGCCGCAGCATTCGCCATGACCGTCCCGGTAAAAGCTGAACAGGCCCTTTTCCTTGACGAAAGGTTCAAGCTTGCTGTGATCGGGCGAAACGATCTCTATCTCGATCTTGTAGTGCTCGCGGACCTGTTCGATGAAGCGATAGGTTTCCGCATGCAGGCGTCCCGTGTCCAGGCTGAAGACCTTGACGTTCTTGTTCAGCTTCCAGGCCATGTCGACCAGAACCACGTCCTCGGCACCGCTGAAAGAGATCCACAGGTCGTCGCCGAAGTGCTCGAAGGCCAGTTTCAGAATGTCTTGTGCAGATTTGTTCGCATAGGTCGTCGCCAGTTCAGCGACGTCGAAAGGTTGGCTCATCAGGCGGCTTCCTAAAATGCAAGAGTGGCGCTTAAGCGCTCGTGATGGCGGCAATGGTAACAAAATCCGCTGTTCAGTGGCCGTTGCCAGCGGCTAGAGTGGCACTTGCGTCGAGAGTGAATGGTTTGAGGAGTGTGCTGTGGAAATTGCCTGCCTGGACCTGGAGGGTGTTCTGGTCCCGGAAATCTGGATCGCTTTTGCCGAGAAAACCGGCATCGAATTGCTGCGTGCCACCACGCGGGACATTCCCGATTACGACGTGCTGATGAAGCAACGCCTGCGGATTCTTGATGAACACGGTCTGAAACTGGCGGATATTCAGGAAGTGATCGGTACTCTCAAGCCGCTGGAGGGCGCCGTGGAGTTCGTCAACTGGCTGCGCGAGCGGTTTCAGGTAGTGATTCTCTCGGACACGTTCTACGAGTTCTCTCAGCCACTGATGCGACAATTGGGTTTTCCGACCCTGCTGTGTCATCGCTTGATCACTGACGAGACCGACCGGGTGATCGGTTACCAGTTGCGTCAGAAAGATCCCAAGCGTCAGTCGGTGCTGGCCTTCAAGAGCCTGTATTACCGGATCATCGCTGCAGGCGATTCGTACAACGACACGACCATGCTGGGCGAGGCCGACGCCGGTATCCTGTTCCACGCCCCCGACAACGTGACCCGCGAATTCCCGCAGTTTCCGGCGGTGCATACTTTCGATGACCTGAAAAAGGAATTCATCAAGGCCTCGAATCGGGATTTGATGCTTTGAGGGCGAAGCCTCGGTTGCGCGCGACTGGAGACAGGTGACGCAGAGCGTCACGAAATGATCTGGCTATCGTGCCGACGCTCTGCGTCGGTATGCCGTTCTGGACGCTCTGCGTCCTCTTTGCAACGCAGAGCGGTTCACAGTGCTTCAAGCGTCTCCAGCAGTACACGGACTTTGGTGAAGGTTTCCTGATATTCCGCCTCGCAGTCCGAGTCGGCGACGATGCCGCCACCGCCCCAGCAGGAAATCTGTCCGTCCTTGACCAGCAGGCTGCGGATGGCGATCGAGCTGTCCATTTCGCCACGCACGTCCAGGTACATCAACGAACCGCAATACAGGCTGCGGCGGGTCGGCTCCAGCTCGTCGATGATCTGCATGGCGCGGATCTTCGGCGCGCCCGTGATGGATCCGCCAGGAAAGCTGCCGCCGATCAGGTCCAGTGCATCGTTGCCGGCGGCCAGCTCCCCGGTCACGCTGCTCACCAGATGGTGCACGTTGGGGTAGCTTTCCAGGCTGAACAGCTCTGGGACTTTCACCGAGCCGATGCGGCAGCTGCGGCCCAGGTCGTTGCGCAGCAGGTCGACGATCATCAGGTTTTCTGCGCGGTCCTTCTCGCTGGCCAGCAGTTCGGCGGCCAAGGCGTTATCCTGCGCCGGGTCCGCGCTACGCGGCCGTGTGCCTTTGATCGGGCGGGTTTCGACCTGCCGGGTGCTGACCCGCACAAAGCGCTCGGGAGAAAGACTCAGCATTGCATCGGCCCCCGGCAGGCTCAGGTAGCCGGCGAATGGCGTCGGACAAGCCGCTCGCAGCGCACGATAGGCGGCCCACGGGTCACCGACGCACTGCGCCTGAAAGCGTTGTGCAAAGTTGACCTGGTAGCAGTCACCGGCCTGGATGTAGGCCTGAATGCGTTCGAACGCCTGGCGATAGTTATCCGCGCTGATACTGGCCTGAAACGGCTGGCTGAGACGGAACTCCGTGTGCGGCTCAGGGATATCGACAGAGAACAGCTCAATCAGCCGTTCGCGTTCGCTTGCGGCCAGGGACGGGTGAAAAATCAGCTGGCTGGTCTGCTCCTGATGATCACTGATCAGCGCCCAGGCGTAGAGCCCCAGACGGGCCTCGGGCAGTTGCAGGTCGTCAATGGCCTGATCCGGCAACGGCTCCAGGCGTCGACCAAACTCATAACTCAGATAACCGATCAGGCCGCCAGCGAAGGGCAGCTCGCATCCGTCAGGCAGCTGCGCTGGGCCGAGGGCCTTGAGACTGTCGCGCAAGCGCTGGAGATAGGTCGCTCCGTTCTCACCATCGGCGACGGTCAGTTCCTGCAACGGCCATGCACTGAGCAGGTCATGTCGGCCCCGCACGGCTGCCGGCCTGCCGCTGTCGAGCAGCACCGCACCCGGCGCTTCGCGGATTCGCGCGAAGAACGCGATCGGGTCGGCGCTGTAGGGCAGGGGGTGTATCGAGCAGATCGGCATCGTCGAATATCGGCCTTGGAAACGCGGCTGGCGATTGTAGCCTTGCCGATGCGGCAGTCCTAGCGGTATGTCGGTTCAGACGCCGGGCACATGACCGAACAGGTCCTGGACAAAGTCGACCCGCTCCTGCGCCGATTCCTGGCGTCCTTCGAGAGCCAGTTGTTCCAGACGCGCCTCGACGGCCTGAGTGCGATGGGTCAGGCCACTGTCGTTGGCGATCTGAATGTTCAGGCCGGGACGGGCGTTGAGCTCCAGAATCAGCGGGCCTTTGTCCTGGTCCAGCACCATGTCGACGCCGATATAGCCCAGGCCGCACAACTCGTAGCACTCGGCGGCAAGCTTCATGAAGCCGTCCCAGTTAGGCAGCTGCACGCCATCCACCGAGTGGGTGGTGTCCGGGTGCTTGCTGATGATGTTGTTCAGCCAGGTGCCTTGCAGGGTAACGCCGGTGGCCAGGTCCACACCCACGCCGATGGCGCCCTGGTGCAGGTTGGCCTTGCCGCCTGATTGGCGGGTAGGCAAGCGCAGCATGGCCATCACCGGATAACCCATCAGCACGATGATGCGGATGTCCGGTACGCCTTCGTAGCTGATGCTTTTGAAGATCGGGTCAGGCACGACCCGGTACTCGATCAGCGCGCGGTCGCGGTGGCCACCCAGTGAATAAAGGCCGGTGAGGATGCTGGACACCTGATGCTCGATTTCCGAGTGGCTGATGATGCGTCCCGAGACGGTGCGGAAGCGCTCCTCGAAACGGTCGGCAATCACCAGAATGCCATCGCCGCCTGCGCCCTGTGCGGGTTTGATCACGAAGTCGCTGTGCCCACCGATGATCTCGTCGAGCCTGTCGATTTCCTTTTCCGTGGAAATCACGCCGTACATCTCCGGCACATGAATGCCTGCGGCGATGGCCCGCTCCTTGGTGATGATCTTGTCATCGACGATCGGATAGAGGCTGCGCTTGTTGTACTTGAGCACGTAGTCGGCGTTACGTCGATTGATGCCCATGATGCCGCGGGCTTCGAGCGCCTTCCAGGTTTTCCACCAGCCGATCACTTGGCCTTTTCCTCTTTCAGGAATGCCTTGAAGCGCACCAGTTCGGTCAGCCGGTAGCCACGGTATCTGCCCATCGCCAGCATAAAGCCGACCAGTACCAGCAGCACTGCCGGGAAGGTGAAGACGAAATAGGTCAGTTCCGGCACGCTCATGATCAGGTGCGCCAGCGACGCGGCGAACAGCGTACCGATGGCGACCTTCATGGCATGGCTGCCGCCACGCTCTTCCCAGGTGATCGACAGGCGTTCGATGGTCATGGTCAGAATCACCATCGGGAATAGCGCAACCGACAGGCCGCGTTCCAGCCCGAGCTTGTGGCTGAACAGGCTGATGGCTGCGATCAGCACCACGACGAAGGTCAGTACCACCGACAGGCGCGGCAGCATTTGCAGTTTCAGGTGCTCCAGATACGAGCGCAGTGACAGGCCCAGCGCGGTGATCACGGTAAACAGGGCGATGCCGAAGCCCAATTGTGTTTCACGGAATGCCAGCGCAATCAGCACCGGGGTGAAGGTGCCCAGGGTCTGCAGGCCGATCAGGTTGCGCAGGATCAGGATGACCAGCACGCCAATCGGGATCATGACCATGATCATGAAGGTCTGCTGGGTTTGCAGTGGCAAGCCGTACAGCGAATAGGCCAGGAAGTCCGAATCGGTGCTGGCGTCGGTCAGTTTGGCGAGACGCATGGCGTTCATTTCACTGTTGTTGAGGCTGAACGTGACTTGCACCTTCTTGCCGCCTTCGACGCTGACCAGGCCTTCCTCGCCGGTCCACCAGAGCAGGCGATCGTCCGGCAGGCCGGCTTCGCCGGTGTCGGGATTGAAGTACAGCCATTCCTTGCCGTTGAAGCTGCGCAGCCAGAGTTCCGGTGTCTGCTGCTCGGCATCCAGGCGAATGGTGTGGGCTTTTTCCAGCGGTACGTGGGCGATCGACAGCAGCAGCTCGGTGACCCGGGCCTTGTTGGACGCCGAGTTATCACCGGCCAGCAGCAGTTTGACGTTATCGTCATTCAGGTTGTTGACGCGCTTGATGGCCTCGGTGATGAAGGTCTCCACGTCCGCCGAATGCTGGCGAATGGGCGCCAACAGCGCTTCGGCTGCGACCTTTTCCGGGCCTTCGACGGTCATGCTGTCGCGAAAGATAGGCCCTTTGACCTTGGGCTTTTCACCGCTGTAACGCTTGGTCAACACCAGTCGGTAGTAGAGGGTCTGGTTGCCGGTGGCGCGACGGGCCGACCAGGTGACCTTGCGGTTGCCGTCAGCGCGGTTGACGCTGACGCCGTAATTGTTCGAGATGAAGCTTTCATTGAGGCTGATGTAGTCGTGGGCCAGCGGCGGCACGAACATCTGCACCTTCACCGAATCCTTGGGGTTGGCGACGAATTCGACTTTGGCGTCGATATTCCACAGATCATCGGTTTCGTCTTCGCTGACGGGTATGCCGAGCGCCAGTATCTGATAGGCCGTGATCGCGATGCCGAGGGTCACCAGGGCAGTGATCAGGATCTTCAGATGGAGTGTAAGAGAGCGCATGGATTTACTCTGCGTTTTGAGCGACGGAAGCGCAGCCGGGCTTCCCTGCCGCATATTTAAGACTTGGATCGACCAGCGCATCAAAGCGTTTCAAGGCTTCGGAGCCGATCAAAAGCGGGTATTGGAAAGCACTTCGGTCAGTCAAGTTCACTTCTATGGTGCGTAAAGATTCACCCATGCAGATATCGAGGCTGATTACCGGACGTGACGAATACCGATTGTCGTCATCCGGGTCGAGATCGTCGGCACGCCGCTTGATCTTGCTGACCCGCGCCAGAGGGCGCTCGATGGGGTGTACATGCTTGCTGTCGCTGGCCAGATAGAAGCGCACCCAGCTTTCACCATCGCGCTTGAAATGTTTGATGTCGCGGGCGCTCAGCGAGGCAGTCTTGGCGCCGGTGTCGAGCTTGGCGGCAATCTCGATATCGATTTCGCTCAGCCTGGCGTATTCATTGAGGCCATAGACCGTCTTGTTAGCGGCCAGGGTCAGGCCGGGCAAAAACAGAAGGCCGAGCAGTGTGGGGAGGGTAGTCAGTCTCATAAATCCTGGCGCGATGAGCGAACAACTTCAGGGTCAGGGCGCAAATGGAATTGACCTGATGATGGTAGGGCAGGCGGTTCGCAGGCGCTGGCTCCGCTGCGGAGCGCGCTGTACGGACGCGACGCATTCTAGCATGAAGCCCTGCGGCTGCCAGTGATCAACCTGCCTGGCTGTTCAGGTTGGTCTGTCGTGCAAGGGGTGCGCGTTTTGGCTGATTGTCGACAATGCAGGGTTTTGTTTTGACTGAGTGGCGAAATATGACTAGATTTAAGCGCATATGGTCATGAGGTGTCGACAATGCTGAAGGTGGTCGAAAAAACTATGACGGTTGCGGACGACTCGGAAACGCTCTCCGAGAACGTTTTTCGACGTATTCAATCGGCCATCGTGAAAGGCGAGATTGCTCCCGGCAGCAAGATTTCCGAGCCGGAACTGGCTCGCACCTATGGCATCAGTCGCGGGCCGCTGCGCGAAGCGATTCACCGGCTCGAAGGGCAGCGACTGGTGGTTCGCGTGCCGCATGTGGGCGCCCGGGTGGTCTCGCTCAGTCATGCCGAACTGATCGAACTCTATGAAATTCGCGAGTCACTGGAGGGGATGGCCTGTCGTCTGGCCGCCGAGCGCATGACCCAGGCCGAAATCGACGAGCTGCGCGGCGTTCTGGATACCCACGAGCGCGATGCCGCCTTTCAGGCTGGGATCGGCTATTACCAGCAGGAGGGTGATTTCGACTTTCACTACCGCATCATTCAGGGCAGCGGCAATCGCACCCTCAGCCAGATGCTCTGCGGCGAGCTCTACCAGTTGGTGCGCATGTACCGCATTCAGTATTCCACCACGCCCAACCGGCCTCGTCAGGCCTTTGCCGAACACCACCGCATTCTCGACGCCATCGCCGACCGCGACGGTGAGCTGGCCGAATTGTTGATGCGCCGCCATATCGGCGCGTCCAGACGCAACATCGAACGCCACTATCAGGCGGCTTCCCAGACGACTTCCGACCGAGGTAAACAATGAGTCATGACAACAGCACTCCCGGCCAGCGTTTCCGCGATGCAGTCGCCAGCGAGCAGCCGCTGCAAGTGGTCGGCGCGATCAATGCCAACCACGCACTGCTCGCCAGGCGTGCCGGGTTCAAGGCTATTTATCTGTCGGGTGGCGGAGTCGCTGCAGGATCATTGGGCATTCCGGACCTGGGGATCACTGGCCTTGAAGACGTACTGATCGATGTGCGGCGTATAACGGATGTCTGCGATCTGCCGTTGCTGGTGGACGTCGACACCGGTTTCGGCTCTTCGGCTTTCAACGTGGCGCGGACCGTGCGCTCGATGATCAAGGCCGGGGCGGCGGCGATTCACATCGAGGATCAGGTGGGCGCCAAGCGTTGTGGGCACCGTCCCAACAAGGAAATCGTTTCTCAGCAGGAAATGGTCGACCGGATCAAGGCTGCCGTGGATGCCCGGACTGACGACAGCTTCGTGATCATGGCGCGTACCGATGCGCTGGCCGTTGAAGGGCTGGAGTCGGCGCTGGAGCGTGCCGCTGCCTGTATCGAGGCCGGCGCGGACATGGTGTTTCCCGAGGCCATCACCGAACTGGCGATGTACAAGCAATTCGCCAACCGCGCAGGCGTGCCGATCCTCGCCAACATCACCGAGTTCGGCGCCACGCCTTTGTTTACGGTCGATGAGCTGCGCGAGGCGGACGTCTCTCTGGTGCTGTATCCGCTTTCCGCATTCCGCGCGATGAACAAGGCTGCAGAAAATGTCTACGGCGCAATCCGCCGTGACGGCAGCCAGAAAAACGTGATTGACAGCATGCAGACGCGCATGGAGCTGTATGACGCGATCGATTACCACACATTCGAACAGAAGCTGGATGCGCTGTTTGCGCAGAAGAAGGGGTGATGCCTGTGAAATACCGGGCTTCTGGCCGCAGGCCGTAGGAGCGAACTTGTTCGCGAAAGGGTTGTTATATTCTCTGATAATGCAACGTTGGAATCACTATCTTCGCTAACAAGAGAAGCCTCGCTCCGTCCCATCACACAAGAACAAAATTGGAGAACACCATGGCTGAAGCAAAAGTATTGAGTGGTGCCGGGCTGCGCGGGCAGGTTGCCGGGCAGACGGCGTTGTCCACGGTGGGCATGGCCGGTGCCGGGCTGACCTATCGCGGCTATGACGTGCGCGATCTGGCTGCCGAGGCGCGTTTTGAAGAAGTGGCCTACCTGCTGCTGTACGGCGAACTGCCCAATCAGGCCGAATTGTCTGCCTATATGGACAAACTCAAGCGCCTGCGCGATCTGCCGCAGGCCCTGAAGGAAGTGCTGGAGCGCATACCCGCCGACACTCATCCGATGGATGTCATGCGCACCGGTGCTTCCATGCTCGGCACCCTGGAGCCGGAGCGCAGTTTCGATCAGCAGCGCGACTCGACCGACCGTTTGCTCGCAGCGTTCCCGGCGATCATGTGCTACTGGTATCGCTTCAGTCACGACGGCAAGCGTATCGACTGCACCTCGGCCGAAGACTCCATCGGCGGGCATTTTCTGCACCTGCTGCTCGACAAGGCGCCCAGCGAACTGCACCGCAAGGTCATGGACGTATCGCTGATTCTGTACGCCGAGCACGAATTCAATGCCTCGACCTTCACCGCCCGCGTCTGCGCGTCGACCCTGTCGGACCTGTATTCCTGCGTCACGGCAGCCATCGGCACCTTGCGCGGCCCGCTGCACGGTGGTGCCAACGAGGCTGCAATGGAAATGATTCAGCGTTTCGCCTCGGCTGAAGAGGCAACCAAAGGCACGCTGGGCATGCTGGAGCGCAAGGAAAAGATCATGGGCTTTGGCCATGCGATCTACAAGGAGTCCGACCCGCGCAACGAGGTGATCAAGGGCTGGTCGAAGAAACTCGCCGACGAAGTGGGCGATACGGTGCTGTTCCCGGTCTCCGAGGCCATCGACAAGGTCATGTGGGAGCAGAAGAAACTGTTCCCCAACGCCGACTTCTACCATGCGTCGGCGTATCACTTCATGGGCATCCCGACCAAGCTGTTTACGCCGATCTTCGTCTGCTCACGCCTGACCGGCTGGGCCGCGCACGTTTTCGAGCAGCGCGCCAACAACCGCATCATTCGCCCGAGCGCCGAATACATCGGCGTCGAACAGCGCGCGTTCGTACCCCTGGAACAGCGCTAAAAGGGGGCAGGGGAGCCGCCGACGAGCTCCCCACCCGTATTCCGAACACTCCGTGATCGAGTCCTGCAATGAACAGTGAATTTCGCAAACCGCTCCCTGGCACCCGACTGGATTACTTCGACGCTCGGGCAGCCGTCGAGGCGCTCAAGCCCGGTGCCTATGCCACGCTGCCCTACACCTCGCGGGTGCTGGCCGAGAACCTGGTGCGTCGTTGTGATCCGGCGACCTTGAATGCCTCGTTGATGCAGCTCATCGAGCGCAAGCGTGATCTGGATTTTCCCTGGTTCCCGGCACGCGTGGTCTGCCACGACATTCTGGGTCAGACCGCGCTGGTCGACCTTGCCGGGCTGCGTGACGCGATCGCTGCGCAGGGCGGCGATCCTGCGCTGGTCAACCCGGTGGTTCCGGTGCAACTGATCGTCGACCACTCGCTGGCAGTGGAGTCCGACGGTAATGACCCGCAGGCGTTCGCAAAGAACCGCGCCATTGAAGACCGTCGCAACGAAGACCGTTTTCACTTCATTGACTGGACCAAGCAGGCGTTCAAGAACGTCGAAGTCATCCCGCCGGGCAATGGCATCATGCACCAGATCAATCTGGAGAAAATGTCACCGGTGGTGCAGGTGCTCGATGGCGTGGCCTTTCCCGACACACTGGTGGGCACGGACAGCCACACGCCGCATGTCGATGCCCTGGGCGTGATTGCCATTGGCGTCGGTGGGCTCGAGGCCGAGAACGTCATGCTCGGGCGCGCCTCGTGGATGCGCCTGCCGGACATCATCGGCGTCGAACTGACCGGGCGCCATCAGCCATGCATCACCGCCACCGACCTGGTGCTCGCGCTGACCGAGTACCTGCGTCAGCAGAAAGTGGTCGGTGCCTATCTGGAGTTTTTCGGCGCAGGTGCGTCGAGTCTGACCCTGGGCGACCGGGCGACGATCTCCAACATGGCGCCTGAATATGGTGCGACGGCAGCGATGTTTTCGATTGATTCGCAAACCATCGACTACCTGCGTTTGACAGGGCGTGAGGACGAGCAGGTCAAGCTGGTCGAGCTGTACGCCCGGCACACCGGTCTCTGGTCGGACAGCCTGAGCGAGGTGCGCTACGAGCGGGTGCTGAGTTTCGATCTGTCCAGTGTAGTGCGCAACATGGCCGGGCCCTCCAACCCCCATGCGCGGGTCGCCACCGCTGATCTGGCGGCCAGAGGGATTGCCGGGCAATGGGATGAGGTGCCGGGGCAGATGCCCGATGGCGCGGTGATCATCGCCGCGATCACCAGCTGCACCAACACCAGCAACCCGCGCAACGTCATTGCCGCCGGTCTGCTGGCCCGCAACGCCAACCGTCTGGGGCTGATGCGCAAACCCTGGGTCAAGTCATCGCTGGCCCCCGGCTCGAAAACCGTGGCGCTGTACCTAGATGCAGCAGGGCTGACCTCGGAGCTGGAGCAACTGGGTTTTGGCGTCGTGGCTTTTGCCTGCACCACCTGCAACGGCATGTCCGGCGCGCTCGATCCGCTGATCCAGCAGGAAATCATCGACCGCGACCTGTACGCCACGGCGGTCTTGTCCGGTAACCGCAACTTCGACGGGCGTATTCATCCCTATGCCAAGCAGGCCTTTCTGGCCTCGCCGCCCCTGGTGGTGGCGTATGCCATTGCCGGGACCATCCGCTTCGATATTGAAAACGATGTGCTGGGCGTCGCCGAGGGCCGGGAAATCCGTCTCAAGGATATCTGGCCGAGCGATGAAGAGATTGATGCCGTTGTGCAGGCATCGGTCAAGCCGGAGCAGTTCCGCCAGGTCTATATCCCGATGTTTGCCATCGAAGAACACACCGGGCCGAAGGTCGAACCGCTCTACGACTGGCGTCCGATGAGCACCTACATCCGTCGCCCGCCTTATTGGGAAGGCGCGCTGGCCGGAGAACGCACGCTCAAGGGCATGCGGGCGCTGGCCGTACTGCCGGACAACATCACCACTGATCACCTGTCGCCGTCCAACGCGATCATGCTCGACAGTGCGGCGGGCGAGTACCTGGCGAAAATGGGCCTGCCGGAGGAAGACTTCAACTCCTACGCGACCCATCGCGGCGACCACCTGACTGCCCAGCGCGCGACCTTTGCCAACCCGCAACTGGTCAACGAGATGGCAGTGGTCGATGGCAAGGTCATAAAGGGCTCGCTGACCCGCATCGAACCCGAAGGCGTGGTCACGCGCATGTGGGAAGCCATCGAAACCTACATGGCGCGCAAGCAGCCGTTGATCATCATTGCCGGTGCCGACTATGGGCAGGGCTCGTCCCGTGACTGGGCGGCCAAAGGCGTCAGGCTGGCGGGCGTCGAAGCGATTGCTGCAGAAGGGTTCGAGCGTATTCACCGCACCAACCTGGTCGGCATGGGTGTGCTGCCGCTGGAGTTCAAGCCCGGCACCAGCCGTCTGACCCTGGGCATCGACGGCAGCGAAACCTTCGATGTGATCGGCCAGCGCACGCCGCGCGCGACATTGACGCTGGTGATTCAGCGCCGTAACGGCGAGCGCGTCGAGGTGCCGGTGACCTGTCGTCTGGACACCGCCGAAGAGCTCTCTATTTATGAGGCGGGTGGCGTGTTGCAGCGTTTTGCTCAGGATTTTCTGGAGGCCGCTGCATCGTAGTTACGCTGGAGCGTGAGGAACGCCAAGCGTGCGCAAGAGCACTATCGTGCCCATGCTCCGCGTGGGCATGCAGTTCTGACGCTCTGCGTCCGATTTTGAGCGCGCAGCGCGCTCTTTGAACAGGACAACGAATTCATGGCTCACCCACCACAGATCCGCATCCCCGCCACTTACATGCGCGGCGGCACCAGCAAGGGGGTGTTTTTCAGGCTGACTGATCTGCCCGAAGCTGCACAGGTTCCGGGCGCGGCGCGGGATGCGCTGCTGTTGCGGGTCATCGGCAGCCCTGACCCCTATGAAAAGCAGATCGACGGCATGGGCGGGGCGACGTCGAGTACCAGCAAGAGCGTGATTGTGTCGCGCAGCAGCAGGCCCGACCACGATGTCGATTACCTGTTCGGCCAGGTGTCCATCGACAAACCATTTGTCGACTGGAGCGGCAATTGCGGCAACCTGTCAGCGGCCGTGGGGCCATTCGCGATCACCAATGGTCTGGTCGACCCTGAGCGCGTTCCGCAGGACGGCGTGGCGGTGGTGCGCATCTGGCAGGCCAACATCGGCAAGACCATCATCGCTCACGTGCCGATCAGCAACGGCGCGGTGCAGGAAACCGGCGACTTCGAGCTGGATGGCGTGACCTTCCCGGCAGCGGAAGTGCCACTGGAGTTTCTTGATCCGGCGGCGGACGAAGAGGGCGCGGGTGGCTCGATGTTTCCCACCGGCAATCTGGTGGATGATCTGCAGGTGCCCGGCATCGGCACTTTGAAGGCGACCATGATCAATGCCGGCATCCCGACGATTTTCGTCAACGCCGCCGACATCGGCTATACCGGCACCGAACTGCAGGGCGATATCAACGCTGATCCGCAGGCGCTGGCCCGTCTGGAGGCCATTCGCGCCTATGGTGCGCTGCACATGGGCCTGATTGGCAGCATTGATGAAGCTGCCGCACGCCAGCACACGCCCAAGGTGGCTTTTGTCGCTGCGCCTGCCGACTACCTGGCGTCGAGCGGCAAGCCTGTCGCGGCGCAGGATATCGAGCTGCTGGTACGCGCCGTGTCGATGGGCAAGCTGCACCACGCGATGATGGGCACGGCTGCGGTGGCCATCGGCACGGCCGCAGCCATCCCGGGCACGCTGGTCAATCTGGCCGCTGGTGGTCAGGCGCGCAGCGCAGTCAGCTTTGGCCATCCCTCCGGCACACTGCGGGTCGGCGCCCAGGCCGTTCAGGAGGGCGGTGACTGGAAAGTCACCAAAGCCCTCATGAGCCGCAGCGCCCGCGTGCTGATGGAAGGCTGGGTGCGGGTGCCGCAGCCAGGCGCCTGAAGTCGTCAGTTTTGAAGGGGCTCGCAGCGCCTATTTGAAACGTCGTTCCACGCCTTTTTCTACCAGCACCTTGGCGGAGATTTCTTCCACCGAAAAATGCGTGGAGTTGATGTGTGCAATGTTCTCGCGGCGGAACAGGCTTTCCACCTCGCGCACCTCGAATTCGCACTGCGCGTAGCTGGAGTAGCGGCTGTTGGGTTTGCGCTCGTGGCGGATCGCGGTGAGGCGGTCCGGGTCGATGGTCAGGCCGAACAGTTTTTCGCGATGCTGCTTGAGCGCTGCAGGCAGTTGCAGCCTTTCCATGTCATCTTCGGTCAGCGGATAGTTGGCGGCGCGGATACCGAACTGCATGGCCATGTACAGACAGGTCGGGGTTTTGCCGCAGCGCGAGACGCCGACGAGGATGATATCGGCCTTGTCGTAATAATGCGTCCGCGCGCCGTCATCGTTGTCCAGCGCGAAGTTGACCGCCTCGATGCGCTCCATGTAATTGGAGTTATGCCCGATGGAATGCGATTTACCCACGGAGTAGGACGAGTGTGAACTAAGCTCCTGCTCCAGCGGGGCCAGGAAGGTCGAAAAGATATCGATCATGAAGCCATTGGACGTTGCCAGAATCTCGCGAATGTCCTGATTGACGATGGTATCGAAGATGATCGGCCGCACATCGTCCTTGTCGGCGGCATTATTGATTTGTTGTACCATCGCCCGCGCCTTCTCGACGCTGTCGATATAGGGCCTGGTGAACTTGTTGAAGGTAATGTTTTCAAATTGTGCCAACAGGCTCTGGCCCAGGGTTTCGGCGGTGATACCCGTGCCGTCCGAGATGAAGAAAGCGGATCGTTTCATTTTTGCCCCAGGCCTTAAGCAGTTGAAGAATTCTGGCTATCATAGGCGTGCTGGCCGGTCCTGAGAGCCCGCAGTTCAGCTTTTTTGCACGCATGCTTTTCGAACACTCGGTTTTGCACGCCCGATCTGTACGTCCGGGCAGACACGCCTGAAGCCACACCGCATGTGGCACAGGTGAATGAGCTTTTCCCAACAACAAACACAGTTAGTGGAGAGATCACCTTGGTAGAGTACGTAGTTTCCCTCGATAAGCTCGGCGTCCATGATGTAGAGCACGTGGGGGGCAAAAACTCGTCCCTCGGCGAGATGATCAGCAACCTCGCAGGTGCTGGTGTTTCGGTGCCCGGCGGCTTCGCGACTACCGCCCAGGCTTACCGTGACTTTCTCGAGCTCAGCGGCCTGAACGAGCAGATCCATGCGGCGCTGGACGCCCTTGACGTCGATGATGTCAACGCGTTGGCCCGCACCGGTGCGCAGATTCGTCAGTGGATCATGGAAGCCGAGTTCCCCGAGCAGCTCAACGCCCAGATCCGTACTGCGTTTGCCGAGCTCTCTGCCGGTAATCCGAACCTGGCCGTGGCCGTGCGTTCCTCCGCAACGGCCGAAGACTTGCCGGATGCGTCATTCGCCGGCCAGCAGGAGACCTTCCTGAACATCCGCGGCGTCGAGAACGTGATCCGCGCGGCCAAGGAAGTCTTCGCTTCACTGTTCAATGATCGTGCGATTTCCTACCGCGTGCACCAGGGCTTCGACCACAAGCTGGTCGCGCTGTCTGCGGGCGTGCAGCGCATGGTGCGCTCCGAAACCGGTACGGCCGGTGTCATGTTCACCCTCGACACCGAGTCCGGTTTCCGCGATGTGGTGTTCATCACCGGTGCCTACGGTCTGGGCGAGACGGTCGTGCAGGGCGCCGTCAACCCCGACGAATTCTACGTGCACAAGGACACGCTGGCGGCTGGTCGCCCGGCGATCCTGCGTCGCAATCTGGGCAGCAAGGCGATCAAGATGATTTACGGCGAAGAAGCCAAGGCCGGTCGTTCGGTCAAGGTGATCGACGTCGAGCCTGCCGATCGTGCACGTTTCTGTCTGAGCGATGCCGAAGTGTCCGAACTGGCCAAACAGGCGATGATCATCGAGAAGCACTACAAGTGCCCGATGGACATCGAGTGGGCCAAGGACGGTGACGACGGCAAGCTGTACATCGTCCAGGCACGTCCGGAAACGGTAAAGAGCCGTACGTCGGCCAACGTCATGGAACGCTATCTGCTCAAGGAGACCGGCAAGGTGCTGGTCGAAGGCCGTGCCATCGGTCAGCGCATCGGCGCGGGCAAGGTGCGTATCATCAAGGACGTGTCCGAGATGGACAAGGTCCAGCCCGGTGACGTGCTGGTGTCGGACATGACCGACCCGGACTGGGAACCGGTGATGAAGCGTGCCAGCGCAATCGTCACCAACCGTGGCGGTCGTACCTGCCACGCCGCGATCATCGCCCGTGAGCTGGGCATCCCGGCAGTGGTCGGCTGCGGCAACGCCACGCATACCCTTCAGGATGGCCAGGGTGTCACGGTTTCCTGTGCAGAGGGCGACACCGGTTATATCTTCGAAGGCGAGCTGGGCTTCGACATCAAGACCAACTCGGTCGATGCCATGCCTGATCTGCCGTTCAAGATCATGATGAACGTCGGCAACCCGGACCGTGCCTTTGATTTCGCCCAGTTGCCCAATGCCGGTGTCGGCCTGGCGCGTCTGGAGTTCATCATCAACCGCATGATCGGCGTGCACCCCAAGGCGCTGCTCAACTATTCGGTGCTGCCACCGGAAATCAAGGAAAGCGTCGACAAGCGCATCGCCGGTTACGACGATCCGGTCGGTTTCTATGTCGACAAGCTGGTCGAGGGCATCAGCACTCTGGCCGCCGCGTTCACGCCGAAAAAAGTCATCGTGCGCCTCTCGGACTTCAAGTCCAACGAGTACGCGAACCTGATCGGCGGCAAGCTCTACGAGCCCGAAGAAGAAAACCCGATGCTGGGCTTCCGCGGTGCGTCGCGCTATATCAGCGAGAACTTCCGTGACTGCTTCGAGCTGGAGTGCCGCGCTCTCAAGCGTGTGCGCGAGGAGATGGGCCTGACCAACGTCGAGATCATGGTGCCGTTCGTCCGCACCCTGGGCGAGGCGAGCCAGGTCATCGATCTGCTGGCCGCCAACGGCCTGAAGCGTGGCGAAAACGGCCTGCGCATCATCATGATGTGCGAGCTGCCGTCCAATGCGATTCTGGCGGAAGAGTTCCTCGAGTACTTCGACGGCTTCTCCATCGGCTCCAACGACCTGACCCAGCTGACGCTCGGCCTCGACCGTGACTCCGGTGTGATCGCTCACCTGTTCGACGAGCGTAACCCGGCGGTCAAGAAGCTGCTGTCCAACGCCATTCAGGCGTGCAACAAGGCCGGCAAGTACATCGGCATCTGCGGGCAGGGGCCTTCCGATCACCCGGATCTGGCGCGCTGGCTGATGGATCAGGGCATCGAGAGTGTCTCGCTCAACCCCGATTCGGTACTGGAGACCTGGTTCTTCCTCGCCGAGGCACAGGCGCCTGTCTGACAGGCGGCGGCTCGCCTGAGGCGCATTCCTCGCAACACCGGGCTGCCGTGTGACGCGAACGCGGCCTGAGCCGTCATGTGGTTCAGGTGTTTGAATGAGGCGGTTTCTTCGGAAGCCGCCTTTTTTATGGCGCACCGCGAGACCCCGGAGCGCGTGGTTTCATCCCGTCTGTCAAACCAGATAAAGAGTGATATGCAGAGCAGCAGCCAGCTTTTTCCCGTGGCCTTGATCAGCGCCGAGCGTCGTGGCGATCTGGTCGAGGACGTCTACCGTCTCAAACCGGCCAATAGCCCCGACGCCAGTGTCGAACTGGCGGTGACCCGGCTGGGGTGCGTCGATCAGCCCGACGTGCGTGGCACTCCGGTGATACTGCTGCATGGCAGTTTTTCCAACCGGCGTTTCTGGTATTCGCCCAAGGGCATCGGTCTGGGCGCGTATCTGGCGCGTGCCGGCTATGACGTGTGGATTCCTGAAATGCGCGGCCATGGCCTGTCGGCTCGCAACCTGAGTTACCGCAGCAATTGCGTGGCGGACTACGCGCGTTTCGATTTGCCAGCCATTGCCGCGTTCGTCATCGAACAAAGTGGCCAGATACCGCACTGGATCGGCCATTCGCTGGGCGGCACGAGCCTGGCGGCAGCCTTGGGCGGTCAGTACCTGGGGGCTGATACTGCGGCGTCCGTGGCGCTGTTCGGCAGCCAGGTCAGCCGTACCTACTGGCCGCTAAAGGTCCCGCCACTGCAATGGTCTGCGAAGTGGCTGTTGAGGTCTTTCGAGCATATCTCCGGACCGCGTTTCAAGCGCGGGCCGGAAGACGAGCCGATCGGTCTGGTTCTGGAAAGCATGCGTTGGCACGGGTTGTTCGGGCGTTTCGGTGAGCGTGACAACAACTGGTGGGCAGGGTTGAGCGCGGTTCAGGTGCCGCTTCTGGCTGTCGCTGCGGCGGGCGACCATCAGGATCCGGTGTGGGCTTGCCGTGAGCTGTTCGAGCAGATCGGCAGCGCACACAGGCAGTTTCTCTGCCTGAGCCGTGAACACGGCTTCAGCGAGGATTTCGGCCATGTGCAGATGCTGGTCAGCAAGGCCGCGCAGCAGCAGGTCTGGCCGCGGGTGATCGAGTGGCTGGGTGAGTGTTCCGTTCCTGAACAGGTTGCAGAGTTTCAGGTCGCGGTGGGCAGTTAGCCGTTAAAGTCGCTATGGTTAGGCTCATCCGGTCGTGTCTGTTTCAATAAACCGTCTGTATCAAGCGCGACCTCATAGCCGATGACAGGAGTTGCCCCCATGCATTACCTCACCCCCGATCTGTGTGACGCCTATCCGGACCTGATTCAGGTCGTGGAGCCGATGTTCAGCAATTTTGGCGGCCGCGATTCGTTTGGTGGCCAGATCGTCACGCTGAAATGTTTCGAGGACAACTCCAAGGTCAGGGAGCAAGTCGAGCTCGACGGCAAGGGCAAGGTGCTGGTCGTCGACGGCGGCGGTTCGCTGCGTTGCGCGCTGTTGGGTGACATGCTGGCAGACAAGGCTGCAAAGAACGGCTGGGAAGGCATGTTGATCTACGGCTGCATCCGCGACGTGGATGTCATCGCCCAGACCGACCTGGGTGTCCAGGCGCTCGCCAGTCATCCGAAGAAAACCGAGAAGCGCGGCATAGGCGAGCTGAATGTGCCGGTGACCTTTGGCGGCGTGACGTTCCGCCCGGGTGAGTACCTGTATGCCGACAACAATGGCGTTATCATTTCCCCATCACCTCTGACCATGCCGGAATAAGCGAAGTATCCATGTTCGATGAAGCAAACGCGCAGTGGGGGCTGGTTCATGCCCTCGTTTTGGACGGTAAGGGTGGGGCGCGTTTCATCGCTCGAACCGAATTGCAGGACCTTGCGTTGCAGCCAGAGGAAAGCCTCTGGCTGCATTGGGACCGCAGCCACCCGCAGACACATGCCTGGCTGCGTACCGGCAGTGGTCTGAGCGAGTTTGCCTGCGACCTGTTGCTGGAAGAGAACACCCGGCCGCGCTTGCTGCCGTTGCCGGAGCAGGAGCTGCTGCTGTTTCTGCGCGGTGTGAATCTGAATCCCGGTGCCGAGCCGGAAGACATGGTCTCGGTGCGTATCTTCGCCGCCGCGCAGCGGGTGATCTCGCTGCGCCTGCGTCCGCTGCGTGCCACCGAGGAACTGATTGAGCTACTGGGGCAGGGCAAAGGCCCGAAGGGCGCCTCGGAGCTGATCCTGCACCTGGCGCAGCACCTCACTGACAAGGTTCAGGATCTGGTGGGTGAACTGACCGAAATGGTCGATGAAGAGGAAGAAAAGAACGACGCCGACGAACGGTACAGTCCCGAGCACGGCAAGCTGCTGCATATTCGTCGACGTGCCGCTGGCCTGCGCCGGTTTCTCGGGCCGCAGCGGGATATTTATGGCCAGCTTTCACGCATCAAGCTGTCCTGGTTTGCCCATGACGATGCTGATTACTGGAATGAGCTGAACAACAGCCTGACCCGTTATCTGGAAGAGCTCGAGCTGACCCGCGAGCGGGTAGGGCTGCTGCTGGAGTCCGAGGACAGGCGCCTGCGCGAGCACATGAACCGCACCATGTACCGCTTCGGGATCATTACCTGTATCTTTCTGCCGATGAGTTTTCTCACCGGTCTGCTGGGTATCAACGTTGGCGGCATTCCGGGTTCGGCCAGTTCGTACGGCTTTCTGGTGGCCTGTCTGCTGATCGTCGCACTGGGCGCAGGGCAGTGGTGGCTGTTCCGCCGTTTGCGTTGGGTATAGGGCGAGCCTGGATGGTTATTTGGCGAGCCTGTGTGACTTGTTGTTTTCGCGTCGCGTCTTTGAATGACATTACGTGAGGTGCCTGATGCACGATCCGTTTGAAGAATCTTTACGCGACATGCTCAATTCTTCATCCTCCAGCCGGGATGATGATGCATGTCTGGGACGCGTCCTGAAGACCGCCAATCGCCAGGTCGGCGCTGGTGTGTTGTTCGGGCTGCTGGGCCGCTGGTCAGAGGCGCTTATGATTGCCGTGAACAATGGCTCGGCCCACGTCTCTCCCGTTTCTCGTCGTACCACGAGTGGTGCGCGTTCTATCGATAAGGCTGATTGAGCATGGAATTGAATCTCTGGACCCAGAGCCTTCTTGCTGCAATGACTGCATTGTGGACCAAAGTCGCAAACTTCATCCCCAACCTGTTCGGCGCCCTGGTTGTGGTGCTGCTCGGTTTTGTCGTCGCCAAGCTGCTCGACTCACTGCTCTCCAAATTGCTGGCCAAGCTGGGCCTTGATCGTCTGGTCGGCGGTACCGGCCTGACCAAGATTATCGGCCGCGCTGGCGTCAAGGTGCCGGTCTCCACGCTGATCGGCAAGGTCGTCTACTGGTTCGTTCTGCTTATATTTCTCGTATCGGCCGCTGAATCATTGGGCCTGCAGAGGGTCTCAGCCACGCTGGACATGCTGGCGCTGTATTTGCCCAAGGTATTTGGTGCCGCGCTGGTTCTACTGGTCGGAGTGCTGCTGGCGCAACTGGTCAATGGCCTGGTGCGCGGCGCTGCTGAAGGCGTAGGGATCGATTACTCTGCCGGCCTGGGGCGAATTGCCCAGGGGCTGGTCATCATCATCAGTATTTCGGTTGCCATCAGCCAGCTCGAGGTCAAAACCGACCTGCTGAACCACGTTATCGTGATTGCGCTGATTACCGTTGGTCTGACAGTGGCGCTTGCCCTGGGCCTCGGCAGTCGCGAAATTGCCGGGCAGATCATTGCCGGAATCTACGTCCGTGAACTGTTTCAGGTCGGGCAGCAGGTCCAGATAGGGGATACAGAAGGGCAGATCGAGGAAATCGGTACGGTCAAGACAACGCTACTGACAGACGAGGGGGAGCTGGTGTCGTTTTCCAATCGCATCCTGCTCGAGCAGAGAGTAAGCAGCCGTTAAGCGGTTAACCTGCTAATGTATGCCGCCAGGTTGCCGATACAGGCCATGGCGGACATTGACCTGACTGTCGGCAAGATTTGTTTTGAATAAACCTCAACCGTTTTCGACGCGCTATGATCCACACGAGCTCTCAGACGAGGAGCTGGTTGCGCGCGCCCACGTTGAGCTGTTCAATGTGACGCGGGCCTACGAAGAATTGATGCGCCGTTACCAGCGAACACTTTTTAACGTCTGTGCACGTTATCTGGGGAACGATCGCGACGCTGACGATGTCTGTCAGGAGGTGATGCTTAAAGTGTTGTATGGGTTGAAAAATTTTGAAGGTAAATCTAAATTTAAAACCTGGCTGTACAGCATCACCTACAATGAATGCATCACGCAGTACAGGAAGGAACGGCGTAAGCGTCGCTTGATGGACGCGCTGAGTCTGGATCCACTTGAGGAAGCGTCGGAAGAAAAGGCGCCCAAACCTGAAGAACGGGGCGGACTTGATCGCTGGCTTGTGTATGTGAACCCGATCGATCGGGAGATTCTGGTCCTGCGGTTTGTTGCAGAACTTGAATTCCAGGAAATCGCTGACATCATGCACATGGGCTTGAGCGCAACGAAAATGCGTTACAAGCGGGCTTTAGATAAATTACGAGAGAAATTTGCGGGAATCGCCGAAACTTAATACGGTGCAAATATCTCTAACAAACTGGCAAGGTCTGGTAGACTTGCCGCTGAGTTGTCCCCCTGTGTGGGACTGCTTAATAATCATCAGATGGGGATTTAACGGATGAAACTGAAAAACACCTTGGGCTTGGCCATTGGTACTATTGTTGCCGCAACTTCGTTCGGCGCGCTGGCTCAAGGCCAAGGCGCGGTCGAAATCGAAGGCTTCGCCAAGAAAGAGTACTACGACAGCGATCGTAACTTCAAAAACGACGGCAACCTGTTCGGCGGCTCCGTTGGCTACTTCCTGACTGACGATGTTGAGCTGCGTCTGGGCTACGACGAAGTCCACAACGTTCGTAGCGACAGCGGCAAGAACATCAAGGGCGCAGACACTGCTCTGGACGCTCTGTACCACTTCAACAACCCAGGCGACATGCTGCGTCCATACGTATCTGCCGGCTTCTCTGACCAGAGCATCGGTCAAGACGCTCGCCGTGGCCGTGACGGCTCCACCTTCGCCAACATCGGCGGCGGCGCCAAGCTGTACTTCACTGACAACTTCTATGCCCGTGCAGGCGTTGAAGCTCAGTACAACATCGACCAAGGCAACACCGAGTGGGCGCCTAGCGTCGGTATCGGTGTAAACTTCGGCGGCGGCAGCAAGAAAGTTGAAGCGGCTCCAGCTCCAGTAGCTGAAGTGTGCTCCGACAGCGACAACGACGGCGTGTGCGACAACGTCGACAAGTGCCCGGACACCCCAGCCAACGTTACCGTTGACGCTGATGGCTGCCCAGCAGTTGCCGAAGTGGTTCGTGTTGAGCTGGACGTGAAGTTCGATTTCGACAAATCCGTAGTCAAGCCTAGCAGCTACGGCGACATCAAGAACCTCGCTGACTTCATGCAGCAGTACCCACAGACCACCACCACTGTTGAAGGTCACACTGACTCCGTCGGTCCTGACGCTTACAACCAGAAACTGTCCGAGCGTCGTGCAAACGCCGTTAAACAGGTTCTGGTTAACCAGTACGGTGTTGGCGCTAGCCGCGTAAACTCGGTTGGTTACGGCGAAACCAAGCCAGTTGCTGACAACGCAACTGAAGCAGGTCGCGCAGTTAACCGTCGCGTAGAAGCAGAAGTAGAAGCTCAAGCTAAGTAATTAGCCGCTTGTACTGAAAAGCCCGGCTCAGGCCGGGCTTTTCTTTGCCTGCGATTTGGCAGGGTGCTTGCTCAGACGGGCCTGGTGTCAGCCGGCATTCAGCTGCGCGTGGTCCATCAGGGTTTGATTCAGCAGCTCATTGCTGTAAGCCGCAACCGCGCCGATCACCAGAATGGCGGGGCTCTTCAGCTGGAAAGCGGCTGCGTCCTGTTGCATGGCATTCAGGGTGCTACGGCATTCGCGCTGCCATGGCAGCGAAGCGTTCTCGATCATCGCCACCGGCATCTCGCCACTCATTCCGCCTGCCAGCAGGCTCTCGCGAATTTCCGCCAGTTTCGCCACGCCCATGTAAACCACCAGGGTGGTTCCGCCTTGCGCGAGCGCTTGCCAGTTGAGCGTGCTGTCATCCTGAGTGTGGGCGGTGACCAGTGTCACGCCACGGCTTATACCGCGCAGGGTCAGCGAAATGCCGCACTGTGTTGCACCAGCAAGACCCGCTGTAATGCCGTTGACCAGCTCCACGGCCACACCGTGTTCCTGCAGCCATTGAGCCTCTTCACCACCACGTCCGAAGATGCACGGATCGCCGCCTTTGAGGCGGACCACACATTTGCCCTGACGGACGTAGCGCAGCATCAGGCGATGGATAAACGCTTGCGGCGTCGAGCGGCAACCGCCGCGCTTGCCGACCGCGATCACCCGCGCCCCCGGACAATGCTCCAGCACTGCGGGGTTGACCAGATCGTCGATCAGCACCACGTCGGCTTCATGCAAGGCGCGTACTGCCTTGAGGGTCAGCAATTCCGGGTCGCCGGGGCCCGCGCCTACCAGCCATACTTTTGCGCTCATGCCGCATTCCTCATTCTGTAACCGCCACGGTATGGATCAGTCTTCTTATTTCCGGCACGCAGGAGCCGCACTGGGTGCCGCAGCCCAACTGTGTCTTGAGTTGATTCAGGTCCAGCCCACGCTCGATAGCGCTCATGACTGCGTTCTGGCTGACATTCATGCAGTTGCACAAGGTCTTGTCGCGAGTCTGTGTCGAGTCTTTGCCCGGTTCGCTGCTCAACGGTGCCAACAGCCAGCGTCGCAACGAAGCCTCAACGCGTTCTTCCAGCCACAACGTCTGCAACCAATGCCGGGCAAGTGTTTCGCCGGCCAGGCGAATCGCGGTAATACGATCATCGTCAATCCGTACCCGCTTGCCGATCGAGCGTTTGGGGTCGTCATACGCCATGACCGGTCCCTCATCCAGGCCCAGTACACGATCAATCTGCTGCAGCAGCGCTGAATCGGGTGCTTCTGCGCTGGCGGCGCGTATTACCAGAGCCGGTCGCCCGCGTCCGGCAAGGCCCATGCTCAGGTAAGTGAAGGTGTCACACAAGGCGCGCAGCGTTTCCATCCGTTGCTGCACGTTGCCCTCGACCAGCGCAAAGAACTGCCAAGGCAGGTGGGCTTTTTCGATCCTGACGCCGGCGTGCTTGAGTTCCGGTTGTTTCGAGATCGGATCGAAGGCCGGCTGGGTGAGAACGTTGACACCCCCCTTGAGGAACCTGTCGCCCCAATGCATCGGCACAAAGGCCTGGCCGACTGCAACGCTGTCCTCACTGCTGACCGGCAACAGCAGCTCGCCGCGCCGGCTGATCAGTTTGACCAGATCGCCGGGCTGCAGGTCATGGCTGAGCATGTCCTGCGGATTGATGCTCAACACAGCTTCGCTGACATGCCCGAACAAGCGCGCAGCGGTGCCGGTGCGGCTCATGCCGTGCCATTGATCACGCAGCCTGCCGGTATTGAGCGTCAGTGGGTAGTCGGCATCGCGCAATTCCCTGGCGGCGATGTAAGGCTCGGACAGAAACTGCGCGCGGCCTGAATCGGTGGGAAAGATACCCTCGCTGTACAGGCGCTGTGTGCCGCTGCTGGCGCCACGCGGGAAGGGCCATTGCTGCGGGCCCTGCTGGTCGATGAGCTCGCGGTCGATCCCGGACATGTCCAGATCGCGCCCGACTGTCAGGCCCTTGAACTCATCGAACAAGGCTTTGGGTGTCGCGAAATCGAACAGCGCGGGGGCGTCGGGTTGCAGGCGTTGTTGCAGGCGCTGGGCGAAATCCACCGTGATTGCCCAGTCGGAGCGCGCTTCGCCGGGCGCCTGGATGGCCTTGCGCACGTTGGAGATGCGCCGTTCGGAGTTGGTCACCGTGCCTTCTTTCTCGCCCCAGCTGGCAGCAGGCAGCAACAGATCGGCGTAACGCGCAGTTTCGGTGGTTTTGAACGCTTCCTGGAGTACCACGAACGGGCAGGTTTCCAGCGCTTGCCTGATGCGGTTCTGGTCGGGCAGTGACTGTGCCGGGTTGGTGCAGGCAATCCACAGGGCTTTGATTGTCCCGTTTTGCAATTGCTCGAACAGTTCGATGGCGGAAAGGCCGGGGCTGGCGGGCAGACTGTCGACGCCCCAGTAATCTGCAACCTCCTGACGATGCTGAGGATTTGCCGCGTCGCGATGGCCAGGCAACAGGTTGGACAGGCTGCCGGTTTCGCGTCCGCCCATGGCGTTGGGCTGGCCGGTGAGTGAGAAGGGACCTGCGCCAGGTTTGCCAATCTGGCCGGTCGCCAGGTGCAGGTTGATCAGCGCGCTGTTTTTCGCACTGCCGGCCGTAGACTGATTCAGCCCCATGCACCACAGCGACAGAAAAGCCGGCGCTTCGCCCACCCAACGGGCGCAGGTGTGCAGCTGTTCCAGAGTAATGCCGCAGAGGGCGGCCACGTGCTCAGGCGGGTAATCATGGACCAGCGTGGCCAGTTCCTCATAGCCCTGCGTGTGCGCGGCAATGAACGCCGGGTCGATCAGCCGTTCGCTCATCAATATATGCAGGATGCCGTGAAACAGCGCGACGTCTGTGCCGGGCTGAATCGCCAGGTGCAGGTCGGCCAGTTCGCAGGTGTCGGTGCGCCGTGGGTCGATGACGATGAGTTTCATCTGCGGACGATGGTTTTTTGCTTCTTCCAGACGACGAAACAGAATCGGGTGCGCGTACGCCATGTTACTGCCGACGATCATCACGCAGTCGCTCAGTTCGATATCTTCGTAGCTGCAGGGCGGTGCATCGGCACCCAGGCTGCGCTTGTAGCCAGCCACGGCCGAGGACATGCACAGCCGTGAGTTGCTGTCGATATTGTTGGTGCCGATCAGGGCGCGCGCCAGCTTGTTGAACGCGTAATAGTCTTCGGTCAGCAACTGGCCGGAAATGTAGAAGGCAACGCTGTCGGGGCCATGTTCGCGAATGGTCTGGGCAAACACATTGGCCGCGTGTTCCAGTGCGGTATCCCAATGGGTCACGCTGCGCGCCAGGCCCTTGCTCAGGCGCAGTTCCGGGTACAGCGCGCGGGCTTCGATGTCGCCGGTCAGGTGCAGGCTCGAACCTTTGCTGCACAGCTTGCCGAAGTTGGCCGGGTGCTTCGGGTCGCCGCTGACGCCGAGAATATGCTCGCCGTCATGTTCGATCAGTACGCCGCAGCCAACGCCGCAATAGCAGCAGGTCGATGCCGTGATCCGAGGGGTGTGAAGGGCAAGGCTGTTCATGCGCAGGCCGCCTGCGCAGCAGCGGGTTTGCCGAACATCAGATGATCGCGTATGGCGTCGATTCCCTGGCCATCACGGATCTGCTGCAAGTACCAGTTGCCGTCGGCGGTGTCGCCGTACAGGCAGGCGCCGACCAGTACGTCGTTCTTGATCACCAGCTTCTTGTAGACGCCGCCAATGGGATCGGAAAGGGTGATGCTTTCAGTGCCTTCACCGCCGAGGAAATCCCCGGCGGAAAACAGGTCGATGCCGGTGACTTTAAGCTTGGTCGAGGTGACCGAACCCGGATAACGCGCGAAGCCCAGTTGCGCAAGGTGATTGGCGCAGACCCGCGCCTGCTCGAACAGCGGCGCCACCAGCCCATAGGCAATGCCGCGGTGGCTGACGCATTCGCCAATCGCGTAGATGCGTGGGTCGTAGGTCTGCAAGGTGTCATTGACCAGAATGCCGCGGTTACAGGGCAGGCCGGCTTGCTCGGCCAATTCGGTATTGGGCCGTATGCCTGCGGCCATGACCACCAGATCGGCATCGATCCTGTCGCCGTTGTTGAATTGCACCGCGGTTACGCGGCCCTGATCATCGCCGAGCAGGGCGTTGGTCTGTTCGTCGAGGCGAAAGCTCAGGCCGCGCTTTTCCAGTGCCGCTTGCAGCATCCGTCCGCTGGTCTTGTCCAGTTGGCGCTCCAGCAGCGTCTGGCCATTATGAATAACCGTGACTTGCATGCCGCGCAGGCTCAAGCCGTTGGCCGCTTCCAGGCCGAGCAGGCCGCCGCCGATGACGACTGCGCGTTTGTGCGTGACGGCGGTGTCGATCATCTGCCGCGTGTGGCTGATGTCGCGATAGCCGATGACGCCGTTCAGCGTGTTGCCGGGGATCGGCAGTATGAACGGCCGCGAACCGGTGGCAATCAGCAGCCGATCATAATGGGCCTGGGTGCCGTCATCGGCGGTCACCAGGCGTCTGACGCGGTCGATCTTCACCACGCGGCGGTTGAGCAACAACTCGATACCGTTGCGTTGGTACCAGTCGAGATCGTTGAGCACGATGTCTTCGAAATTCTGTTCGCCGGCCAGCACCGGCGACAGCAGGATGCGATTGTAATTGGGGTGTGGCTCGGCGCCGAAGACCGTGATGTGGTAAAGGTCTTCGCTCAGTTTCAGCAACTCTTCGAGTGTGCGCACGCCGGCCATGCCGTTGCCGATCATCACCAGTTTGAGTTTGGTCATCTTGCCTCCGAGTCACTGCAGCGCGTGCTCGACACGTTTCGCGCAAACAAAAAAAGGCGTCCCGTCAGTGGCCTGACGAGGACGCCTTTGTCCGGTCCCGTTCTCTCGGGAGACGCAGCCTTCATCGTTGAGGGCTGCGTGTTATGAATTATCTGCAAGAGACCATGCAGTGCTTGTGCCAACTCGCATCTGCCGGCCTGCGCGGTGTGCAGTCGATAACACAGGCCTTTTCTGCACTGCGCTGAGGCGCGTTGCACAGAAGCGGGGCGCAAGGGCTCAGTGGCGGCCCAGCAGCACGATCACCAGCACCAGATTGAACAGCAGGGAGAGCAGCGCCAGTGTTCGCCAGACTTTCAGTGGTTCGCGTTCCAGCAGCGGACGCGGTTTTGTCACCAACGGACGATGCTCGGCTTGCTCCAGTTCCAGCAACCACTGTTCAGCGGTTTCGTAACGCTGGTTCGGGTCGGCGTGCAGTGCTTTGTCCAGGCTGTGGCTCAGCCACTGCGGCAGATCCGGCCGATAACGGCTGGCAGGTATCGGTGCGCCGAAGCGACGGTGCTGAAAGGCTTCGATCTCGCCGTAAGGGTATTGCCCTGTCAGCAGGTAATACAAGGTGACGCCTGCCGCGTAGAGGTCCTGCTGCGGATGCGGTTCGGCACTGTTGAAGGCCTCCGGCGCTATATAGCTCGGTGTGCCGGGCAGGTCTTCGGTGTTGGCCGCAGAAAGGCCCGGGCAGAACGCCAGGCCAAAATCCAGCAGGCGCAACTCGCCGTCGTCGGCCAGCAACAGGTTTTCCGGTTTGATATCGCGATGGATGATGTTGCGTCGATGCAGCAGGCCCGTGGCCCGTAGCAGCCGGGTGGCGAGGTCCTGCCACTGGGCCAGCGGCAACGGCCCGTTGCCAGTGAAGAGCTCGGCCAGCGTGTGCCCGCGATACTCGCGCATCACGTAATACAGATGCTGGCGGTCTGTCAGCGGGTGTATCTCGGGAAAGAAGCGCCCGGCGACCCGGCGCAGAAACCACTCCTCCAGCAGCAAACCCTGACCGGCGCCGGTTTCGTCATGGCGACTGGCCGGCAGGGTTTTCAACAGCCAGGGTTGCTCATGGATATCGGTGACCCGATATACGATGGACTGGCGCGATTGCGCCACGACGTTGCCGACTTTCCAGCCCTCGAATGCCTGATCGGCCTTGAGCGCGGGTGGCAGCGGCCATTGTTGCAACTGCAGCAACGCGTCCCCCAGATCATCCTCGCCGAGCGTGTCGACCTGAATCAGCAGGGCGCTGGCATTGTCCTGACTGCCGGCCAGGTGCGCCGCGCTGACCAGGGTTTTCACCGCCGCGTCGAGGTCGTGCTGTTCGCCCAGAATCGAGCGAATGCTCGCATCGCCCAGCGTCGCCCAGATGCCGTCGCTGACCAGCAGCAGGCGCTCGCCTTCACACAGTTCGCCGTCCAGGTAATCCATGACCACGTACTGATCCAGGCCCAGGGCACGCTTGAGCACATGCTGCATGTCGGCCTGTTCCCAGACGTGATCTTCACTGATGCGTTTGAGCGTCCCGGTTTGCCAGCGATAAACCCGGCAGTCGCCGACATGGGCGAGGGTGAAGCGCCGACCGCGCAGTACCAGAGCGCTGAGGGTGGTCAACAGGCCGTTGGCCAGCAGCCAGCAATTCTGCGCCAGCAGCAGGCGATCAAGGGACTGCGCCACGCCCCAGGTTTCCGGCGTGGCGTAATAGTCGAGGGCCAGCGCCTGCAGCGTGGACTGCGCGGCCAGTGCGCCGTCGGCACACTGGCTGACGCCGTCGGCAAGGGCGAACAGATAGCCTTTGCTGGCCGCCAGCGCCGGGACTGGCGTGACCAGGCGCACGGCGTCCTGATTCTCCGCTCGCGGTCCGCTGGCGCTGAATTGCGCGAACTGCAGTTGCAGGGTCATCGGCGCTTCAGACCCGAGCCGCCGTGACTGCGGCCGAACCCCAGGTGGTTCTCCAGCGACGCTTGACGTTCAGCAGGCCGAACCAGGCCAGTACCGCCAGGCCGGCGAACAGCCACAGGCCCAACTGGTAATCGCCGGTGTTCTGTTTGATGGTGCCCAGGCCGGCGGCCAGCAGGAAACCACCGATGCCACCCGCCATGCCGATCAGGCCGGTCATGACCCCGATTTCCTTGCGGAAGCGCTGCGGTACCAGCTGGAATACCGCGCCGTTGCCGGCCCCCAGGCCCAGCATGGCGGCCACGAACAGCGCCAGTGCTGCCCACGAACTTGGCAGGTTGAAGCCCACGGCGGCGATGCCGATGGCGGCAACCGCATACATCACGGTCAGCGTGCGAATCCCGCCGAAACGGTCGGCCAGCGCGCCACCCAGCGGACGCATCAGGCTGCCGCCGAACACGCAGGCAGCGGTGTAGTAACCGGCAGTGATCGGGCTCAAACCGTATTGGTCGTTGAAATAGCCGGGCAGGGCGCTGGCCAGGCCAATGAAACCACCGAACGTCACGCTGTAGAAAAACATGAACCACCAGCTGTCACGATCACCCAGCGCCTTGAGGTAGTCCGCCATGGATTTGGGTTTGCTGCGTTGCGGGGCGTTGCGTGCCATCAGGGTGAAGGCGATCAGGGTCAGGACCAGCGGGATCAGTGCCAGACCGAAGACGTTGCTCCAACCGAAACTGGCGGCCAGCACCGGCGCGATCAGCGCGGCCAGTACAGTGCCGGAATTGCCCGCACCGGCGATGCCCATGGCCTTGCCCTGATGCTGCGCTGGATACCATTGCGACGCCAGGGGCAGCGCGACGGCGAACGAAGCACCGGCCATACCGAGGAACACACCCAGCACCAGCACCTGGCCGTAGGTGTGAATGCCCAGTTGCCAGGCAGCCAGCAGCGCGCCGATGACGATCACTTGGCCGATGATTCCGGCGGTCTTGGGCGACAGCTGGTCGGCCAGCAGGCCCATGAAGAAGCGCAGCACCGCACCCGCCAGAATCGGTGTGGCGACCATCAGGCCACGTTGCTGAGTGGTCAGCTGCAGGTCAGTGGCAATCTGCACCGCCAGCGGACCAAGCAGGTACCAGACCATGAAACTCAGGTCGAAATAGAGAAAGGCCGCGAACAGGGTCGGTTTGTGGCCTGCCTTCCAGAAGCTTGTATCCATGTGCACACCTCATCATCTGCTAGTTAGTCAGTCGGGCCATGACCACGACACGGGTTATTCAGACGCTGTGGTGGAGTGTTCCGAATGACGGCGACTCCACCGGCCCCTGCGCCGGGGCCAAAACGCAAAAAACGTCGCCTCTCTGTCCACTGGCGTGGAAAGGGATGAGCGACGTCTTTGTCGTAAAAGGTGATAGCCGCCGTTGGCTACCGGTGCGATTGCTTTAGCAATAGACGGGCCAAGGGCCGTGCAAGCGCGCCGGCCGCACGTTGCAGGCAGGTTGTAGGGTCTTCAGCGGTTGGGTGGTGAGTTGATGTATGACCTTGAACCGGGCGTCGGCCAGCAGACGCGCTGCAAAAAAGGGCATGGCGGCGAAAAGCCAGATAAACATTTGCGCAGTCCGTATCAAGCAACAGGCACGGGCATGTTAATAAAGTCAGGATTGGTTCATTAACATTGGAGTTATTTAATATTATTTAATGTGCCATCAGTTTTAGGCGTAAGTACTGTCATTGTGATGCTGTTTCAATGCGTCTCTATGACGGCCTTAATATATATGAATTAATACGCGGCCCGTCGCGGTTGTCCGATAACAGCGCCTTAAATATTTAATTTACTTTGTGGAGTATCTCTGAGAGCATCGCTTCTGTCGCAACGTGTGACGCTTGATCAACAGAAAGTGTTTTCACTTTTCAATCCGGTAATCTGTAGTTGCAGTTTGCCAGTCAATTTCGATAAAGGCTTACTGTGTAAGAAGTTATCGGCTACTCGCTCTTTTCTCGGTTTCCGGTTGTCCCCGATACCTGAATGCCCGACACACTCTGCACCTCGGCATTGCACCCGTGCCTGCCGTGTTGTCTTCCTATACGCGCTGCTTGTACAGGCGCCTGCAAAGGACATCATCATCATGAGTAACATCAATTACGCCCCTACCGTCTGGTCCCGTGCCGATGCGTTGAAGGTCAATGAAAATGACCCGACCACCACGCAGCCGCTGGTAAAACCGGACTTTCCGGTCATGAGTGATAAGGTCTTCATCTGGGACACCATGCCGTTGCGCGAGCTTGACGGCACGGTGGTCTCAGTCAACGGCTGGTCGGTCATCGTCACGCTGACAGCTGATCGCCACCCCGACGACCCGCAGTATCTCGGCGCCAACGGCCGCTACGACATCAAGCGCGACTGGGAAGATCGTCACGGGCGGGCGCGCATGTGCTACTGGTATTCGCGTACCGGCAAGAACTGGATCTTCGGTGGCCGGGTCATGGCCGAAGGCGTGTCGCCCACCACCCGCGAGTGGGCGGGCACACCGGTACTGTTGAATGACAAGGGTGATATCGATCTGTACTACACCTGCGTGACACCGGGGGCGACGATTGCCAAAGTACGCGGCCGTATCGTGACCTCCGATCAGGGCGTGGAGTTGAAAGACTTTACCCAGGTCAAGAAACTGTTCGAGGCCGATGGCACTTATTATCAAACCGAAGCGCAGAACTCGACATGGAACTTCCGCGACCCGAGTCCGTTTATTGATCCCAATGATGGCAAGTTGTATATGGTCTTTGAAGGTAATGTTGCCGGCGAACGCGGTACGCATACCGTTGGTGCTGCAGAACTTGGCCCGGTGCCAACCGGCCATGAAGAAGTTGGGGGTGCGCGTTTTCAAGTGGGCTGTATCGGTCTGGCGGTTGCTAAAGATCTCAGCGGTGAAGAATGGGAAATATTACCGCCACTGGTGACTGCGGTGGGTGTCAATGATCAGACCGAACGTCCGCATTATGTCTTTCAGGACGGTAAGTATTATTTGTTCACCATTAGTCACAAGTTTACGTATGCCGACGGTGTGACCGGGCCGGATGGCGTTTACGGTTTTGTGGGCGAGCATTTGTTCGGGCCTTACCGGCCGATGAACGCATCCGGACTGGTGCTGGGCAATCCGCCTGCACAGCCTTTCCAGACGTACTCCCACTGCGTGATGCCGAACGGTCTGGTGACATCGTTCATCGACAGCGTGCCCACCACCGGCGATGACTACCGTATCGGCGGCACCGAGGCGCCGACGGTCAGGATCCTGTTGAAAGGCGACCGCTCGTTCGTGCAGGAAGAGTATGACTACGGCTACGTGCCGGCGATGAAGGATGTGCAACTGAGCTGACAGGCTGCGCCCCTGTAACCTGTGAAGAACGCCTGTACGGACAGGCGTTCTTCGTGGCTTCAGCCCAGCAGTTCGCTCATCGCGATAATCTGCTCGGCCACCTGAATCAGCTTCTGCTGACGACTCATCGCCTGACGCCGCATCAGCGTGTAAGCGTCCTCTTCGTTGCAATCCTTCATTTTCATCAGCAGCCCCTTGGCCAGTTCGATGCGTTTGCGCTCGGCCAGTTGCTGATCGCGTGCATGCAGTTGCGCGCGCAGCGCCTGATCGCTTTCAAAGCGCGCCATCGCCACATCCAGAATCGGTTGCAGCCGTTGCGCCTGGATACCCTCGACGATATAAGCGCTGACTCCGGACTTGATCGCCTGGCGCATCACGCCCGGATCGTGCTCGTCGGTGAACATCACGATGGGCCGTGGCTGGTCGCGGCTGACCAGCACCACTTGCTCCATCACGTCGCGACCAGGTGATTCAGTGTCGATGAGGATGACGTCCGGGCGCACGGCTTCAACGCGCGCGGGCAGGTCGATGATCAGTCCGGATTCGTCGATCACGTCGAAACCGGCCTCTATCAAGGCTGACCTGAGGCGGCCGACCTTTTTGGCGGTGTCATTGATAAGCAGGATACGCAGCATGGTTACGCTCTCCGTCAACGACTGGCCACAGCGGGCACGTCGTCGGCCAGCGAGTGGAGCTTGAAGCTACGCGCGTAGCCCGCCGGATCGCTGCCGTCCCAGACCCTGCCATCGATCAGCTGGCTGCTGCGCAAGGTTGCGGCGGGTACGTCGATGCCCAGTGCACTGGCTGCCTGACGGTACAGGTCGAGTTGCTGAACGCGGCTGGCCACCGCCAGGTAATCCGGGTCTTCGCGCAACAGGCCCCAGCGTCGGAACTGGGTCATGAACCACATGCCGTCGGACAGCCAGGGGTAGTTGACCTGTCCCTGGGTATGGAAGCTGACCGCGTGAGGGTCTTGCCAGTGATTGCCGAGACCGTCGCTGTACTGGCCGAGCAAACGCGGCTCGATGCAGTCCACTGAGGTGTCCAGGTAATCGGCACCGCTTAGGAGTTGTGCGGTGCTGCGCCGGTTATGATCGTTTTCCTCGATGAAGCGGCTCGCTTCCAGTACGGCCATGATCAGCGCTCTGGCGGTGTTGGGGTTCTGCTCGACAAACTCTCGGGTACAGCCGAGCACCTTGCCCGGGTGATCCGGCCAGATCGACTGGCTGGTCGCCATGGTGAAGCCCAGTTGCTGCTGTACGGCGCTGGCGCCCCAGGGTTCGCCGACGCAGAAACCGTCGATGCGCCCGGCCTGCAGGTGTTGCGCCATTTGCGTGGGCGGCACCACGACACTGGTCACATCATCGAGCGGATGAATGCCCTGACTGGCCAGCCAGTAGTAGAGCCACATGGCATGGTTGCCGGTGGGAAAGGTCTGCGCGAAGGTCAGCTTTGAGCCGCTTTGGTGCGCGTGCTTGTCCAGTGCTTCAGGAGTGATCACGCCGGCCTGCTGCAACTCGCGGGACAGGTTGATGCACTGGCCGTTCTGGTTGAGTCCCATGAGGATGGCCATGTCGGTCGCCGGGCCACCGCTGATGCCCAGTTCCACCGCGTAGATCAGGCCGTACAGGCTGTGTGCCGCCTGCAACCGCCCGCTGACCAGTCTGTCGCGCAGCCCGGCCCAGGAAGTCTGACGCTCGAGGTTCAGGCTCAGGCCGTAAGGCTGGGCGAAACCCTGCGTGGCCGCGACCACCAGCGGGGCACAGTCGGTCAATGCCATGAAGCCCACGTCCAGGCTGTTCATTTCCGGGGCGTCGCTACCGGCCACCCAGTCCAGCGCATTACCGGTTCGTTCGTTCATCGCGCGTGCTTCATCAAAGGTCCGTCCAGAAAAAAGGCGTCGTCCGACCCGATGCCGAGTCGCTCTTCGTTATATACAAGTCTGTTTTTGATTCTGGCCGGAGGCGGTAGGAGCGAACTTGTTCGCGAAAGGGCCGGTACAATCGCTGAAAATCTATCGTCTGAAACACGGTCTTCGCGAACAAGTTCGCTCCTACGCCCTTCTGGCAGAAGCGTGAAAAACCCTGTAATTCGGGCTTTCCAGGGCTGTATATAACGCTGAGTGCCAGTGCAAGGGGCTGAAGCGACGCCGTTGTCCATGCACCGCTCCGCCGTTGGAGTGAGTGCCGATAGCGGTTTCAAGCAAGGCATATGCCATCGCCGGGGGAGGGCGAGCAACAAGTTTGTCGCGCGCCTCGCCTGACAGGCCCGCACACGTCTATAATCGCCAGCCTGAATTCAGCTGCTCACGAGCCCATCCCGCCATGTATAACCTGGCCCGCCAGTTACTGTTCAAACTTTCCCCGGAAACCTCTCATGACCTGTCGCTGGACCTGATCGGTGCAGGCGGACGGCTGGGCCTCAACGGCCTGCTGAGCAAGTCCCCGGCGAAGTTGCCGGTCAGTGTGATGGGCCTTGAGTTTCCCAACCCCGTGGGGCTGGCAGCCGGCCTGGACAAGAATGGTGCGGCCATTGATGGCTTCGCGCAACTGGGCTTCGGTTTCGTCGAGATCGGCACGGTGACGCCACGTGCGCAGCCGGGCAATCCCAAGCCGCGTATTTTCCGCCTGCCCAACGCCGAGGCGATCATCAATCGCATGGGCTTCAACAATCTGGGTGTCGACAACCTGGTGTCCCGTGTCGAAGCGGCAAAGTATCGCGGCGTTCTGGGCATCAATATCGGCAAGAACTTCGACACGCCGGTCGAGCGCGCGGTCGACGATTACCTGATCTGCCTGGACAAGGTCTATGCCCATGCCAGCTACGTCACGGTCAACGTCAGTTCGCCCAACACGCCGGGGCTGCGCAGCCTGCAGTTCGGCGATTCGCTCAAGCAACTGCTCCAGGCCCTGAGCCTGCGCCAGCAGGAACTGACGCAACGGCATGGCAGGCGTGTGCCGCTGGCGATCAAGATTGCCCCGGACATGACCGACGAAGAGACCGTGCTGGTGGCCGCAGCCCTGATCGAGTCCGGGATGGACGCAGTCATTGCTACCAACACCACGCTGAGCCGCCAAGGCGTCGAAGGCCTTCCGCATGCTGATCAGGCGGGCGGTTTATCGGGCGCGCCGGTTCGGGAAAAAAGCACGCACATCGTCAAGGTTCTGGCCGGTGAGCTCGCGGGTCGTCTGCCGATCATCGCCGCCGGGGGGATCACCGAAGGCCGGCATGCCGCTGAGAAGATCGCTGCGGGTGCCAGTCTGGTGCAGATCTATTCGGGGTTCATCTACAAGGGCCCTGCGCTGATTCGCGAGTCAGTGGATGCCATTGCGGCAATGCCTCGCGCTGCACGCTGAGCCCGGGGTAAAAAAAGGGGCTCTGCAAGAGAGCCCCTGGGCGTTGGCCCGCCGCCCGGGTCGGGCGTGCATGGTGCAGGTGTGAATCAGTCAGTCATGTATGGCCCGACAGAGGCCTGAAAGTCTTTGATGTGAATCGCCTCATCCGACCGCGTGAAGTTCGTTGAGTCTGTGGATGCCCGCAGTGCCGGTCATACCGTCCCAGTTGTCGCCGCGTCCTTCGCGCCAGCCATTGATCCATGCCTGGCGTACTGACGGTAGAGTAAAAGGGCAAAGCTCACGGGATTTACCATGAACGCCGTATTGATAACCGCGTAAAAATGCTCTTTCCAACGGATCACGCTTAAGTCTTCTCATAGGGTAATGCCCTCGTCTGTTGACTGTAATATCCCTGAGACCCCGTGATGAGGTCGGGCAGAATCTTCTGCCGTTGGGGCCCGCTGCCGGCGTCGCGGGCCTTGATGCCATCACCATTGCAGCGATGACCTGAGACGATTTCTAACCAAAGCGCAGGGCGGTGTGAATGATCGTTTTGTCATAAGCACGTCACATTCAGGTCTGTCGAGCAATAAGCGCAGACCTGTTTCAACCCTGATTTTTTCTGCAGCCCCGTGAACATGGGGTGTTGCGAGCCCATTGAGATCGCTTATCAGGCTCATATACTGGCTCAATGCCTTGGCTGCTTAAGCGACGAAGGGTCATAAAGAGGCTGCAAAAATGTGACTTTTCAAAACACGACTTTTGATTGCGTGCTTTTATTGCCGACGTTGCCCTGCCTGATATCTGTTCTAATACGCGCCAAAACTGCCGCAATGACATGACAGGATCATGCGGTGGACCGGCACACATCACGTGCCACGCAGGCGTTCTCCATGAAAGACGCCTGTTCAAATCTGGCAGGGCAATGCGTTGCCCGCCGCAGACGGCTCAGGCCCTGGAATACACATGTCGGATCTCTACGAACTTTTCCTCACTTGCCCCAAAGGCCTTGAAGGCCTGCTTGCCGAGGAAGCCACTGCGCTGGGGCTGCAAGAGACCCGTGAACACACCTCAGCCATTCGCGGCTCGGCGGACACGGAGACCGCTTACCGGCTGTGTCTCTGGTCGCGCCTGGCCAACCGCGTGTTGCTGGTGCTCAAGCGCTTCCCGATGAAGGATGCCGAAGACCTGTACCACGGCGTACTGGATGTCGAGTGGCAGGATCATCTCGAATCCGACGGCACCATTGCGGTGGAATTCAGTGGTCATGGTTCGGGCATAGACAACACCCATTTCGGTGCACTGAAGGTCAAGGATGCGATCGTCGACAAGCTGCGCACCCCGGATGGCGAGCGTCCGTCGGTCGACAAGATCAACCCCGATCTGCGCGTGCACCTGCGTCTGGATCGCGGCGAGGCCATTCTGTCCCTCGACCTTTCCGGGCACAGCCTGCACCAGCGCGGTTACCGTCTGCAGCAGGGCGCTGCGCCGCTGAAGGAAAACCTCGCCGCCGCCATCCTGATCCGCGCTGGCTGGCCGCGTATTGCTGCCGAGGGCGGCGCGCTGGCTGACCCGATGTGCGGTGTCGGTACCTTCCTGGTCGAGGCCGGGATGATCGCCGCCGACATCGCGCCGAACATCAAGCGTGAACGCTGGGGCTTCTCGGCCTGGCTGGGCCATGTCCCGGCGCTGTGGCGCAAGCTGCACGACGAAGCGCTGGCCCGCGCCGAGGCCGGGTTGGCCAAAACACCTTCGTGGATTCGCGGTTACGAAGCCGATCCACGGCTGATCCAGCCGGGACGCAACAACATCGAACGTGCCGGCCTGAGCGACTGGATCAAGGTCTATCAGGGCGAAGTCGCGACCTTCGAGCCCCGTCCCGACCAGAACCAGAAAGGCCTGGTGATCTGCAACCCTCCGTACGGCGAGCGTCTGGGAGATGAAGCCAGTCTGCTGTATCTCTACCAGAACCTTGGCGAGCGCCTGCGTCAGGCGTGCCTTAACTGGGAAGCTGCGGTGTTCACCGGCGCGCCGGACCTGGGCAAGCGCATGGGCATTCGCAGCCACAAACAGTATTCGTTCTGGAACGGCGCCTTGCCGTGCAAACTGCTGCTGATCAAGGTCACGCCTGATCAGTTCGTGACCGGCGAGCGACGCACCCCCGAGCAGCGTCAGATCGAACGCGAAAACCCTGTCGAGGTTGAAGTCGTTGAGCGCAAACTCAACAAGAACGGCAACCCGATCAAGCCGGAACCGGTGGTGGTCGAACAGGCGCGCCTGAGCGAAGGCGGGCAGATGTTTGCCAATCGCCTGCAAAAGAACCTCAAGCTGATGGGCAAGTGGGTGCGTCGCGAAGGGATCGATTGCTACCGCGTGTATGACGCCGACATGCCTGAATACTCGCTGGCGATCGATCTGTATCACGACTGGGTGCATGTTCAGGAATACGCAGCACCCAAGTCCATTGATCCGGAAAAGGCGTCAGCGCGGCTGTTCGATGCGCTGGCGGCCATTCCGCAAGCACTGAACATCGACAAGAGCCGCGTGGTGATCAAGCGTCGCGAGCGTCAGAGCGGCACCAAACAGTACGAGCGCCAGAGTGCTCAGGGCCAGTTTCTGGAAGTCAGCGAAGGCGGCGTCAAGCTGCTGGTCAATCTGACCGACTACCTGGACACCGGGCTGTTTCTCGATCACCGGCCGATGCGCATGCGTATTCAGCGCGAGGCGTCCGGCAAGCGCTTCCTGAACCTGTTTGCCTATACGGCGACGGCCAGTGTGCATGCTGCCAAGGGCGGTGCGCGCAGCACCACCAGCGTCGACCTGTCGCGGACCTATCTGGACTGGGCGCGTCGTAACCTGTCGCTGAACGGTTTCTCCGACAAGAATCGTCTGGAGCAGGGCGACGTGATGGCCTGGCTGCAGGCCAACCGCGACGAGTACGACCTGATCTTCATCGACCCGCCGACGTTCTCCAACTCCAAGCGCATGGAAGGCATTTTTGATGTCCAGCGTGATCAGGTCGAGCTGATCGATCTGGCCATGGCGCGTCTGGCGCCGGGTGGCGTGTTGTACTTCTCCAACAACTTCCGCAAGTTTGTGCTCGATGAAAACCTGAGTCAGCGTTATGCGGTCGAGGACATTACCGCGCACACCATCGACCAGGACTTTGCCCGTAACGGCAAGATCCACCGCGCCTGGAAGATCATGGCGCGTAGCTGATCCGGTGCGCGATGAACCGATCGGTAACGGTCCGGTCATCGCGCCTCGCGACACTTCCTGCACTCGTTTGCATGCCCGTGTGCTCAAACGCGTTTGAGCCCTGGGCAAATGCCCGATTTGTGGTTGCGTATAAACGGCATATTAATCAATAAGTTGATGTGAAAAGCCTGAGCGTATGGACTTTGATGAAAATTATTTCACAAAGGCTGAAGCTTTTGCATTGCACGGAGTTGCGCGGTGTTATACTCGTGATATCAGATGGCTATACACTTTTAGTTGTTAGTATTTAGATCGTAATCCTACGGTTATGCAATTGCTGTCTTATTGCATCTCTTGTCTGTTTTCGTTTCCTCGGATTGTGCACTTTTATTCCCGATATGATTTCCTCGGGAAAGCGGTATATCGAATTTCAATTGTCGACCTCTTGAGTGACGTCCCTGTTCAATCGGGCGACTGAAGGTATCGACTGTGTTCCGAGATTGTCCACGCCGTACCCACCTCCGAAGGTAACAAGATGAGAAACGTCAAGGTCGCTGTTCGTGCCGGGATGAGCTTTATGCTGATCACCTGCCTGCTCATCGCGCTGGGAGGGATCGCGCTATGGAAAATGGGCGAGTTACGGGCCAGCATGGAATCGCTGGAAAAGGACGCGATGGCCAGCATCATACAGGCTAACAAAATAAGCAGCGCCACGCTGCGTTTGCGACTGGATGCCCGGCGATTGATTGCACAGACTGACCCGCAGGCTCAGACAATTACCGTGACTCGGTTGAAAGCTGCGCGAGAAGACATGCTCAAACAATCTGCTGCATATGCGCCGCTGGCAAGCGCTGCCGATGAGGCAAGTCTCTATCAAACCGTCACTGCGTCCGCCCAGAAGTTTGCGTCACTTCTGGATACGGTGCTCGAATTGATTCAGAAAGGTGCCAACGCTGATGCGGTGACGTTTACCGACACCAATATAGTGCCCGTCACCGGTGAGTTGCAGACCGCCATCGATGCGTTGGTGCAGATGAATATTGATCAGGCCGATCAACTGAGTGTGCGTGCAGAAGCCGCCTATGAAAGTGGTTTTATGTTCATAGTGGTTATTATTATAGTGTCATTGATTATTACCATATTTCTCGCGATTCTGTTGACGCGCAGTATTGTCACGCCTTTGAAATCATTGTTGTCGGTCAATGAGCGTATTGCCAGCGGTGATCTTCGTGGTGATATTCCGGTCACCGGTGACGATGAGTTTTCCGAACTGCAACGCGCGACACTGGCCATGCAGAAGAACCTGCGACAAACCATTGGCCTGATCGGCAACTCGTCACAGCAACTGGCTTCCGCTGCCGAAGAAATGAACTCCATCACCGTGCAGTCCAGCACCGGGTTGGGGCGTCAGAATCAGGAGATCGAGCAGGCCGCCACGGCGGTCAACGAAATGACCGCAGCGGTCGATGAGGTCGCACGCAACGCAGCAGCTGCGTCTGACGCAGCGAAAGAATCCAACGCCTCCACCGTGCGCGGGGCTGAGCGAGTGGCCAGTACCGTCACCGCGATCGAAAAACTGAGCGCCACGGTGCTTGCCACCAGTGCTGACGTGCAGCGTCTGGCCGGACAATCCAACGACATCAGCAAAGTCCTCGCGGTGATTCGTACCATCGCCGAGCAAACCAACCTGCTTGCTCTCAACGCCGCTATTGAAGCCGCTCGTGCCGGCGAGCAGGGGCGCGGTTTTGCGGTGGTGGCGGATGAGGTCCGGGCACTGGCGCATCGCACCCAGCAGTCCACCCAGGAAATCGAGCAAATGATCGGCGCCGTTCTAGAGGGCTCCGAACAAGCCACCCGGTCGATGCAGGAAAGTTGCATGGGCGCGCAGGATACTCTGGGGGTTGCACATGAGGCCGGTGCAGCGCTTGACGATATTGCCCGGCGTATCGAAGAAATCAATGACATGAACACGCTGATCGCCACAGCTTCCGAAGAGCAGGCGCAGGTGGCTCGTTCCATCGACCACAATCTGATCAGTATTCGCGACCTGTCCGTGCAGAGTACCGAGGGCGCCAATCAGACTTCCCTTGCCAGTGGCGAACTGTCGAGACTGGCCATTGAAATGAATGGCGTCGTTACACGATTCAAGATGTAACTTGATTGGCTGTCCGCAAGGCGAGGCCATGTCTTCAAGCTTGCGGACAGACCAACGGATCGTCCTGAAACAGGCATAAGCCTATGAAAATTATTGGCGAATAGCTATAACAGAAGTCATAGCCAGCCTGACGCTTCCGTATGTTGGCGTCATGAGTTTGTGTGTATGACAGTGAAACGGTTCAAGCTCAGAGTTCTGAGTTTCATCAATGGCCAGCTTTCAGCGTGGCTTATCGCTGTCGTGGCATTGCTGGTCGGTGTGGCACTTACGATCATGCTGGCGCTGGCCGACAACGAGTTGTATCAGCGCCAGTTGCGTCAGCGTTTCGATACTGTTGCCGCGGAGCGCTTCAGTCGCCTGCAGGAGCGTCTGGACCGGCAGGCTACCCGGCTCGACACCCTGGCTCGCTTCTTTATCTACTCCCATCAGGTTGAACTGTCCGAATTCAACGGCTTTGTCGCGCCGTTACTGATTGGTACCCAGGCGTATGCCTGGAACCCTAGAGTGTCGCAGGCCGAACGGACGGCTTTTGAAAGACAGTTGCGTGAGGAAGGCTCAGCCGCGTATGCCATAAGCGAAATGGATGAAAACGGCGCCTTGAAAACCGCCGCCGTGCGAAATGAGTATTTCCCGGTTCGATTCATCCAGACGCTCAGCAACATTCCGACGCCAGCAGGGTTCGATATCGCCTCGGAGCCGGTGCGCCGTGCCGCGCTGGAGCGTGCGCGGTTGCTGAAACGAACCGTCGCAACGCCTCGTATCCGCCTGCTTTCCCTGGAGCCGTCGGACACGTATGGCATTCTGCTGGTCGCGCCGGTGTTCTCGACTGGCCAGCCGGTTCCACAGTTGCGGGGCTATGTCACCGCCGTGATCAGCCTGACGCAATTGATGAATGTGCGCACGGCAGAGCAGGACAATCTTGCCGTGACCATGCTCGACCTCAGTTCGCCGGAAAAGCCCGAGCAGGTTTATCAGTCGCCGCTCCCTGCGATACACAATCAGTTGTATGCCAGCAGCCTGCTGAACCTGGGTGACAGGGATTATCTGGTCGAGGTTCGCCCTACGCAGATTTTCAGCCTGAACAACCAGATCATGATGCCCGGCCGGGTGTTGTGGCTTGGAGGGCTTTTGAGCCTGATGCTCAGCGCCTTGCTCTACAGTCTGATCAGCCAGCGTCAGCGCGCCTTGCAACGGGTGGCGCAGCGCACCCGCGAGCTGCGCCAGCGCGAGCACCAATTGAGGGCCGCGCATGGGCAGTTGCGCAGTGTGCTGGACGCGGCGACCGAAGTGGCGATCATCGCCACCGATCTGGACGGGCTGATCAAGACGTTCAACGTCGGAGCACAGAAAATGCTCGGCTATGCGCAAGAGGATGTGCTGGGCAGGTTCCGGCTGATGGACTTTTATCAGTCTGCCGATCTGGAGGCCCGCGCGAGCCGCATGAGCAAGAGCCGCGGGCAACCCATCAGCGCCTCGCAGCTGATGTTTCTCGATGCTGTGCAGGATGGTAATCACCCTTCGCAGGAGTGGACCCTGCAGCGCAGCGATGGCAGCACGCTGGTGGTGAACATGCTGGTCACTGCGGTGCGTGACGATCAGGGGCTGTGGACCGGGTATCTGGCGGTATGCATCGACGTCACCGAGCACAAGCGCGTCAACCAGGCCCTTGCCGAGCAGGGACAGTTGTTGAAAAAGCTCGGCTCGCAAGTGCCTGGCGGCATTTACCAGTACCACCTGGCCGTCGATGGCAGCGCATGTTTCAGGTACGCCAGCGCCGGCATGTGCGAGCTGTTCGAGGTGGACGAAGAGCAGTTGCTGGGCGATTCCGAAACTATCCTGCAACGCATACAGCCGCTGGACCTGGCACGGGTCAGAAGCTCCATTCTGATCAGCGCCACACACCTGACACCGTGGAGCCAGGAGTACCGCGTCAATCTGCCACGCAAGGGGCAGCGCTGGTTACGCTCGGCCTCAACGCCTGAGCGCCTGGCCGATGGCAGCGTGCTGTGGCATGGCTTTGTGTCCGATATCACCGACCTCAAACGCGTCGAGCAGGAGTTGCGTGCGCTGTCGGTCACCGACGTGCTGACCGGCGCCTATAATCGTCGCTACTTTCAGGACCGGATGCAGGCCGAGCTGAAAAGAATCGACCGGCACGGCGGTAACCTGTCGATCATCATGCTCGATATCGATCACTTCAAGCGGATCAATGACCGCTTCGGGCATGCCGCAGGCGATCAGGTGCTCAAGGCCATCTCGGAAAAGATCAGCCAGCGGCTGCGCAGCGACGATGTGTTCTGCCGTCTGGGTGGCGAAGAGTTTATGGTGATCTGTCCGGGAACGCGGGGTGCCCAGGCCTATCAACTGGCACTGAGCCTGCGCGAGGAACTGCGCAATCAGGCTATCGAAGGCGTCGACCAAGTGGTCACAGGCAGCTTCGGGATCGCCAGCTGGCGAGAGGGTGAGGGGATCGACGAGATGTTGCTGCGTGCCGACTCGGGCGTCTACGCCGCCAAACAGGCCGGTCGCGACCGGGTCGAGCCCGAGCAGGGTTGATGCAGACAGACCCGCTGCGATAGCGGGTCTGCCGATGGCCGGTATCGGCTGGTTATTGCTGGATCGAGACGGTGGTGTTGGTCAGCTTGGGCTGCCGGTACAGATCGACCAGTACTTCGTCGAGTATCGAGGATGCGCCGAACGGACGCGGGTCGTTGAGGATCGCCACGACGGCCCAGGTGTTGCCGTTGCTGTCGCGGCTGAAGCCGGCAATCGCGCGCACGGTATTCAGGGTGCCGGTCTTGATGTGCGCCTCGCCGAGCAGCGGAGTGCGCTTGAGTCGCTTGCGCATGGTTCCGTCGAGACCGGCCAGCGGCATCGAGCTCATGAATTCCGCAGCATAGGGGCTGCGCCAGGCCGCTTGCAGGATCACCGCCATCTCGCGCGCGCTGACACGCTCGGCCCGCGACAGCCCGGAGCCATTCTCCATGACCAGATGCGGCGCGGTGATGCCTTTCTTCGCCAGCCACTGACGGATGACACGCTGGGCGGCCTTGCCGTCGTCACCGTCAGCTTCGTTGCGGAACTCTTCGCCCAGGCTCAGGAACAGTTGCTGAGCCATGGTGTTGTTGCTGAATTTGTTGATGTCACGAATGACTTCCACCAGGTCCGGAGAAAAGGCCTTGGCCAACAGCTTGGCATTGCCGGGCAGCACGCCAACGCGATCTTTGCCTTGAATGGTACCGCCCAGTTCCTGCCAGATGGCTCGCACTGCGCCGGCCGCATAGGTAGGGTGGTCCAGCAGTGACAGGTAGGTCTGTGAGTTGCAGCCATTGCCCAGCTGGCCGGTGACCGTCACGTTGACGCTGCCATCCGCCTGGGTGACCGGGTTGTAGCGCACATCCCCGGTGCATTGTTTCGAGGCGCTTGCCTTGACCTGATTATCAATGCGAATGCTGGCAATCGGCGGCTCGACCGAGACCAGAATCCTGCCGTCATCATTGCGGGTCACGAAGCGTAGCGCCTTGAGGTTGACCATCAGCGCGTCGGGCTTGACCAGAAACGGCTTGTTGTCGTCATTGCCGTCATCGTTGAACACCGGCAATTGCGGTTGCACAAAATGACTGCGGTCGAGAACCAGATCGCCGGTCACCTGCTGTACACCATTGGCGCGCAGGTCACGCATCAGCAGCCAGAGCTTTTCCATATTCAGCTTGGGATCGCCGCCGCCCTTGAGGTACAGGTTGCCGCGCAGCACGCCGTTGCTCAGGGTGCCGTCGGTGAAGAATTCGGTTTTCCACTGGTGGGTCGGGCCGAGCATTTCAAGGGCCGCGTAGGTGGTAATCAGCTTCATGGTAGACGCCGGATTGACCGATACGTCGGCGTTGAACACGGTCGGTGTACCTGGGCCGTTGAGCGGCAGCATCACCAGCGAGAGTGCGTCATCGCCGAGTTTGCTGGCTTTCAGGGCCTGTTGAACCTTGGGGGGCAGCGTGGTGTTGATGACGGCAGCGTAGGAGGGTAGGGCCAGGGGCAAAAGGAGTGACGCGAGCAACAATGGACGTAGCGACTTGATCATTGACTAAAACCCTACTGCAAAGAGGGAAACGAAAAAGAGGGCATGGATGAATTCCCTCGGTAACTATTGCAAATGTAGATTCGATTTCGATAACTATAGTAGTGAATGCGCGGCGGGCTTTTTTTGTAACACAGAATGCCACGCATGATACGAGCCGCATTATGCCCCAAGCGGGGCAGGCTTGTGACCGGGGGGCAAGCCGGTAAATGCTATTTTTTATCGATTCGGTATCCATGGCCGTCGCAAGGCCGGATATCCACTCCACGCCGCAATTGTCGGGCTTTTAAATCGCCAAGCTGGTAAAGTGCCGCCCGATATTTATTGATGAGGATTGTCCCATGGCCACTAACCGCTCCCGCCGTCTGCGCAAAAAACTGTGTGTGGACGAGTTCCAGGAATTGGGTTTTGAACTGAACCTGGACTTCAAGCAAGAGCTGGACGACAAGGCAATCGATGCTTTCCTTGACGCTTTCCTGAAAGAAGCAATGGAAGCCAACGGTCTTGGCTATGTGGGCGGCGACGACTTCGGTCTGGTTTGCCTGAGCAAGCGTGGCTCGGTCAGCGAAGAGCAGCGTGCTGCTGTCGAAGCCTGGCTCAAGGGCCGCAGCGAACTGACAGAAGTCACTGTCAGCCCGCTGATCGACGTCTGGTACCCGGAAAAGGAAATCAATCCGGCCGCCTGATGTAACGGGAAGCAGGCCAGCGCCTGCTTCCCTTGCCTGTTCCCGCACGTCCCCTCGTACACCCCCTCGCTATACCGTCTTTAACGCTCAGTCAGGCTTGGCCTGCTGCAGCATCAGCGCGTCCTCAAGCTCGATCATGGCCAGTTCGACGGTCTGCTGGCAGGTGTAGAACTGCTCATCCGGTGTGTCCGGTTCGCAGGCCAGTTCAAGCGCATCACAGGCATCAACCACCCTTGAAGCTGTGATGATCCGTGCCGCGCCCTTGATCCTGTGCGCCAGATCGCGGGTTTTCTGGCGATTGTTCTCCGGCATCAGTCTGGCCAGTAATAGCCGGTCTTCGTGGTTGCTGTGCAGCAGTTGCGCGAGCAGGCGTTCAACCATTTCAGGACGGTCACCGGTCAGGTTGCTGACGCTGTCGAGGCTGAAGGGCAGGGCACGTGCGGGCGCCAGCGGGGCAATGGCTGTCAGCCGTTCGCTGAGCATCGAGAGGCTGATGGGTTTGAACAGGCAATCGTCCATGCCCGCCGCCCGGCAGCGCTCGATTTCGTCAGGCTGCGCGTTGGCCGTGAAGCCCCAGACAGGGCAGCGTTGGCGCTCGCAGGCGCGCTCCTGTTCGCGGATAGCAGCGGTCATGTCGTAGCCGTTCATGATCGGCATGTTGCAATCGGCGACGACCAGATCGAAGGCATCGTTTTTCCAGCGATCGAGCCCTTGCGCGCCGTTTTCGGCCATTTCGCAGTGATGGCCGAGAAACCTCAGTTGCTGGCAAAGCAGCAGTCGATTGGCAGGATGATCGTCGACGATCAGGATTCTGAGGGTCTGATGAACGACGGCTGCCGGTTGCGCAACGACGGGCTGCCCGGTCAGCGGTTCAAGTGTGGTCAGCACCAGGTTCATGCTGATCCGGGTGCCGTGCCCTGGCGTGCTGTCGAGCGAAAGGTTGCCGCCCATCATCATGCACAGGCTGCGGCAGATCACCAGCCCGAGTCCGGCGCCGGTACGCGCCATTTGTCCGGTGTTATCGGCCTGGGCGAACGGCTCGAACAAACGTTGCTGGTCTTCGACACTGATGCCGATGCCGCTGTCCTGAACGGTGATGTGCAGATGCAGCAGTTGCGGGTCCGGACTTTCGGCTGCCAGCAGTACGACCTTGATCCGCCCCATCGGGGTGAACTTGATGGCGTTGCTGACCAGATTGGACAGTATCTGTTTGAAGCGCAACGGGTCGATCAGTACGTCGGCGTTGATCCTGCTGTCCAGTTCGAGCACCAGCTCGAGGTCCTTCTGCCGCGCCAGCCCGTCGAATACCCGGAGCACCGCCTCCACCAGCCGACGCAGATTCGCACGCTCGGGGTTGAGTGACAGCCGCCCGGATTCGATGCGGGCGATGTCGAGGATGTCGCCGATCAGGTCTAGCAGGTCATTGGCCGAACTGTAGGCGACTTCGATGGCGGAGCGATCCAGTTCGCCATGATCGGCACGTTTGAGCGCCAGTTCCAGCATGCCGATCACCGCATTCATGGGCGTGCGGATTTCATGGCTCATGGTGGCCAGGAAGGTACTCTTGGCCCGGCTGGCGGCGTCGGCCTGTTCCTTGGCAGCCTGCAAGTCTTCGATGAGCTGGCGACGCTCGCTGATGTCGATCCAGCCGCCGATGATGCCCTGTACTTCGCCCAGAGAATCGCGAAATGGCAGGATCCAGTGGTAGATGGTCAACTGTCGATCGCCAATGCGCAGAGGGCGGTCGAGGATCAGCGCGGTATTGCTGGCCATGACCCGCTGATAGTCGGCAGCGTATTCCCGGGCTTCGAAGGCATTGCCCAGTACCCCTTCGGTAGCGCTCTTGCCGATGATGTCTTCCCGTTGCGCGGAGAACACCCTGAGGTAGCTGTCATTGCACATGCGCAGCATACCTTCGCGATCCCGTACGTAGATGGGATGCGGCGTGCCCTCGACCAGGGCGCGCATGAATTCGAACTGATCGCCCAGCGCCCGCTCCGCAGCTTCGCGCTGACGTATCTGCCGCCGCATCCACGCATTCCAGGCCAGCAGGCCCAGCAGCAACAGGCCTGCACCCACCACAATCTGATAGATCAGCCGTTCATAGTCATGCCAGTTGGCGCGTGAAGGGGTATAGACGCGCCAGCGGTTGTTGATCGCTGCCAGATCCTGCGGCGCGATGCTCGCCAGCGCCTTGTCGAGAATCGAGCTCAGCTCGATGGCGTTGCGTGAGGTCGCCATGGAAATCAGCGCCGGATCCTCGCCGACGGTGGCGGTCATCTGCAAACGCTCCTCGAAGATCCCGGACGACAGGAAATAGTCTGCGCTGAGCAGCGAGATGACCGCACCTTCCGCTCTGCCCAGTGACAACATGTCCAGCGCCTGGAACGGGTTGTCGATTTCCAGCGGCACCACCCTGGGGTATTTGCGGCTTAGCCAGTCGAGCACCGGGCTGCCCTGGGTAATTGCCAGACGCTTGCCGTCCATCTGCTCCAGATAGCTGGGGGCGCCCGGTTCCTTGCGGGTGACCAGCACGAACGAATTGTCGATGTAGGGACGGGTGAAGCTCAATCGGTCCTCGCGTGCATCACTGGACACCAGCGCACCGATCATGTCTGCCTGGCCTTCGCTGACCTGATTCAACATGTCGGTCAGGCTGGGCGAGCGTTTGACGTCGAACCTGAGCCCGGTACGCAGACGTACCAGTTCGAGCAAGTCTGCGGTGATGCCGCGAAAGTTGCCCTTGGCATCGAAGAATGTCAGCGGTGCATACGCTTCGTTGACGACTACGCGCACGGTAGGGTGCTGAGCGATCCAGCGCTCCTCGCGTTGCGTCAGTTGCAGCTTCTGGTCGGTGAGCATCAAGTCGCTGCCCGTGCTCCAGCGTCTGGAGATATTGACGCGTTCATCAACCGGGATCGCCTTAAGCGTCTGATTGATGATGCCCAGCAGTTGCGGGTTTTCACTGCTGACCGCGAAGCTGAAGCCGTTGGGCTCGTGCTTGCCGAAATTCGACATCTGCACGTTGTTCAGATACCCCTTATTGATGATGTATTGGGTGGAAATCGTATCGCCCAGGAACACATCCGCCTGATTGAAGGCGACTGCATTGATGGCGTTCTGAAAAGAGGGATAGGTCTTCAGTGTCGCGCCGGGATAGGACGCTTCGACCTCGGCAGGCGGCAGGTAGTGATAGACCATGCTCAGCCGCATGCCTTTCAGGCCTTCGTTCAGGGGGCGGTTGTCTCCGACCCGGGTGACCAGGACGGGCTGGTCCACCGAGTAGGGCTGTGAAAGCCTGATGGTGCGATCGACTGCTTCAAAACCGTTTGCGGTGCCCAGCAGATCGATCTGGCCTGCGCCGAGGGCCTTGATTGCAGCATCACGGGTTTCGAAACGCTGAACCCTGATCGGCAGGTCCAGCGCATCCGAGATGATCCCTGCGTAATCGGCAGTGATGCCTTCGTAATCGTTACCCGACATCGTGATATCGAAGGGTGGGTAATCAGGGTTGGAGGTGCCGAGAATCAGTTCGCGTTGCCCGCGCACCCACTGCCACTGGTTATTGTCCAGTTTCACGTCCATGTGCGCCGGACTCGAGCGACCGAGCAGGGTATAGTGATCGGCCGCATGAACACCGGCCTCAGCACCCCAGCCTATGCACAGGCTTGTGGCCAGTATTAATAATTGTCTGAAGCGCTTGGACATCCGTTTTCTCACACTAGCGCGTTGCGTTTTGCCATCTCGATAAGTTCTACCAAGGTTCTGGTTTTCAGTTTTTGCATAAGCCGCGTTTTGTAAGTACTGACGGTTTTGTTACTGAGAAACATGCCCTTGGCTATTTCCTTGTTGGAACGGCCCTGGGCAAATAACTGCAATACCATCAGTTCACGGTCATTGACCAACTTGAACAGCTCCAGCTCGTCGGTCTGGCCATCTTCACGAACTGCGCACGTCAACGCCTGACTGGGAAAGTAATTGTAGCCGGATAATACCGCTTTCACCGAACTGAGCAGTTCACTGAGGTCTTCCTGTTTGCACACATAACCCGAGGCGCCCGATTGCATGCAGCGAATGGCAAACAGGTTGGGGGTCTGCGACGTCAGCACCAGAATCTTGGAGGGCAGCCCCATCGTATTGAAGCGGGCCAGCACCTCGAGGCCGTCGAGCTTGGGAATGCTGATGTCGAGGATGATCAGGTCGGGCATGCACTCACGCACCATTTGCATGGCGTCGACACCGTTATCGGTCTCGCCGACCACCTCATAATTTTCGTTCTCCAGAAGCATTCTTACCGCCATCCGGATGACCGGATGGTCGTCGATGATAAAAACTGAGTTCATATTCCATTCCATAACAAGCAGTGAAGAAAGCGCGCACCTTAGCTCAGATGTTCGGGCAGGCACATAAAGAGACTTGCTCGGCAGGCATATATAGGAAAAGTCCTACAAAAATTAGCGTATCGGAGTACGTAAAAGCCTACGTAGAACATAAGTGTGTTTAAACGTTAACGCTTATTTCAATGTGTGTTTGGCGAGTGCTGCCCCGAATGTTTATTACTTTCTGGAATCATCATTCATGTTGACTGATGATTTCCTACGGGTCTGAACGTCGAATTAATCAATCCTGTTTGCCGGCGTCTGGCATGTACCTGTTTTTGCCCGGCATATTTGAAGCCGAATAAAGCCGGCTGGCCGACGTCAGTCAACGAGGTTCCCCAGCAGGCGGCTGAGGTCGGGCCCGTGCAGGGGTTTGCTCAGGCAACCGAGCAGGGGGAGATCGCGCTGCAGGGCGAGTTGCTGCAGGTTTTCAAGCTGTGTATCAGGCAAGCCGCTGAGCAGAATGGCCTGGCGCAGCCAGCCGTGTCGGGCGGCCTCGTCGATCAGGTCGAGGCCTGACATGTCCGGCAGGCACTGATCGCACAGCACAAGCCCGTAGGGTTCCGCGCTGCGTTGCATGGCGGCCATGGCCTCGGCCGCCGTCAGCACGGGAGTCAGCAGGAAGTAGCCATGGTTGTTGAGCAGCACCTGAGTGGCGATCAGTTGAAACGGGTGATCTTCCACCAGAAGGATGCGCAGGCTATGTGTGGACATGAGCGTTCCGGAAAGGCCCTGGCGAAGCGTTCAGGCATCGGCAGGCGGCGTGCGGACCCGTGAGTATCGCAGGCGGATGGATGATGTGCCGGATGGCAGTTGAAGTGGCTGGAATTATTGAGGGATGCAAGAAAAGCTGCGATAGGACCCGTCTGACATGCATGTAGGGCCTGTCTGAGTTTTGCGAGGCAATCAGTCTGACCAGCCTTTTGCCTGTATCCATTCAGGCAGCGGGCTGGTCGATGGAAGCTATATCTGTCCGGAGCGGCCGGTCATTTCCCGGGCCATTTCGCTGGCGTAGCTGTCGGTCATCCCGGCGATGAAATCGATCATGCGCAGGAACGAGGTATGCAGCGGTGCCTTGGGATCGGGCGCGCTGTTACCCAGCAAATCGAGGATGCGTCGATGCTTGAACGAGGGTGTCCTGCCGCCAAACTGTTCGACGGCCGCGCCGCAGAACGCGTTGAGGAGGATTTCCAGCGTGGTGTAGGCACCGATTTCATGCAGTGTCTTGCGCTTGTCCTGAAAGATTTTCTTGCGCGCCATGTCCTTGGCGTTGAGCACACAGCGTTTGGCCGGACCGTGCATGTGCTCGACCAGGTCGCCAGGCAGGGTGCCGGCCAGCAAGGCGTCCTGCTGCTCGACGAAGGCTCTGGCGGCCGCGTTGGTCAAGTGCTCGATAGCCTTGCCACGCAGAATTGCCAGTTTGCGCCGTCGTGAGTCGCCCGGGCCCAACTGTCGGTAGGTTTCCGGCAGATCATCGCCGACCAGCCCGAGCAAAAGCGATTCCACTTCCGCGTAATTGAGCAGGTCCATCTCCAGACCGTCTTCCAGATCGATCAGGGCGTAACAGATGTCGTCGGCGGCTTCCATCAGATAAACCAGCGGATGACGCGCCCAGCGCTGATCTTCGAGCTGCGGCAAACCCAGCTTGCCGGCGATCTGCTCAAGGATCGGCAGTTCGCTCTGATAGCAGCCGAACTTGTGCTTCTTGTAGCCCAGCGAGTCCGCGTGGCGGGCGGTCCACGGGTATTTGAGGTAAGTACCCAGCGTCGCGTAGGTCAGGCGGGTGCCGCCGTCGAACTGGTGGTATTCCAGCTGCGTCAGCACCCGGAACCCTTGGGCATTGCCTTCGAAATTGAGGAAGTCATTGCGCTCGGTCTCGCTCATCGCGTCGAGCCAGCCACGCCCGGCCGCCTGATTGAACCAGTTGCGAATCGCATCTTCGCCCGAGTGACCGAACGGCGGATTGCCGATGTCGTGCGCCAGACAGGCCGACTGCACGACCATGCCCAGGTCGCTCGGATCGCACCAGTCGGGCAGGGCAGAGCGCAGCGTTTCGCCGACGCGCATCCCCAGCGAGCGGCCGACACAACTGACTTCCAGCGAATGGGTCAGGCGCGTATGGATATGATCGTTGCTGGACACCGGATGCACCTGGGTCTTGCGTCCCAGGCGGCGGAAGGCCCCGGAAAAGATGATCCGGTCATGGTCCTTGTGAAACGGACTGCGCCCCAGTTCCTCGGGGCTGTGCAGGGTCTTGCCCAGTCGTTCGCGGTTAAGCAGTGTTTGCCAATCCAATGCGTTCACTCCGTCAATAATAGGGGCGTAGCTTCCCGGTTCGACACGCCTGCCGCAAGGGCCGCATTGATGAAATCAGGCCCCGTAGAAAAACAAATGCCTGCTCCGGAATACCGGAGCAGGCATTTACATTCAGGCCGGGAGATTCGAGCCTGGGTCACGCGAGACGCAGGGTGCAATCAGACTTTGCGATTGCGATTCTGCAGGGTGCGTGCTTGCATGGCGACCTTGACCAGGGGCGTCAAGGTGATGCCCAGCTTCAACAGGCGTCCCAGCAGGCTGGTACGTCCGGTTTTGGCACGTTTACCGCTCAGGAAGCCCAGCAGGGCCACCGAGCCCACGCCCCAGAGCGGCGCGTGGCGAAAGCCCAGCGCGCTTTTCCAGTCATGGCGGATGCCGCGAAAGCGTTGCAACGGCTGCATCAGTTGCGTCGATTCGTGGCGAATTTCCTGGCGGTGCATTTCCATGCGCAAGCGAATCAATGCCTTGCGCAGTTCTCGACGGGTATTGCTCTGGTGCGACTTGGGTTCACTCATGGCATCAATCGCTCACGGTCATTGGCCAGTTCTTCGAGGGTCGCATGGAAAGGCGAGGACTCGTCGAAGATCGCTGCCTTGAGGCGCAATCCACAGAAGATCGCGGCCAGCAGGTAAAACGTACACAGGCCGACGATGCCCGCCAGACGATAGCTGTCCCACAGAACGATCAGCAGCAAGGCCGAGAGCCCGGTGAGCAGCAGCAGGCCGAAAACCAGGGCCAGACCGGCGAACAGCAGCAGGCTGACGGTTCGCGCTTTCTGTTCCTGCAGTTCGATGCCGAACAGCTCGACGTGAGTGTGCAACAGGCCAAGGAATGCAGCGCCCAGGCGCCGCGGTGAAGAGCCCGGAGTTCCCTCGGGCGGTGCTGATTCCGTTCCCAGAGTCATGATGTTAGCGCCTTGTAGCCAGCAGACCGATCAGAAAGCCGACACCTGCGGCGATACCGACGGACTGCCAGGGGTTGTTCTGAACGTAATCTTCGGTGGCGACCACTGCGGCTTCGCCGCGCTCGCGCAGCGAGTCTTCGGTGGTCTTCAGGGTTTCCTTGGCACGCAGCAGACTTTCACGGATCTGGGCGCGCAGTTCATCGGCCTGATCACCCGCCAGAGAGGCGGTATGCGCCAGCAATTTCTCAGTGTCGGCAACCAGTACCTGGAAGTCGGCTCTCAGGATTTCCTGAGCATTCTGTGCAGTTTCGCGGGCCATGATGTTCTCCGTTTGGTGGGCGTATGAATGTTTCGAGTACAGGTGATTCCTGAAGGTTCACTTCGATTGCCGTATCGTGTTCGATCAGGCTTTACGCTGCCGCTGCACCTTACTCCAAAACTATCTGCCAGGAAAAACCGCAAGCACTGGAAGATTGGGGTTCCGTATTTCTGGCCATTGGCTATGCTCCACACGCGTGACCACGGGATGGCCTGGCGCGCGCGACATCCGTTGAATGGAGAGAGGCATGGAGCGGCTGTATTCCCTGCAGGGGCTCAGGGGCGTAGCGGTCCTTGGCGTTGTGTTGTTTCACATGATGTCGGTAGAGAGCAAGTTTTCCGGTGGCGATATCCTTCTGCCGCCCTGGCTCGATTTTTTTCAGCTGGGCGTCGATCTGTTTTTCGTCATCAGCGGATTCGTCATGGTGATTGTCAGCCGTGGACGTTTTCAGAGCGCAATCGAAGCCCAGCGCTTTCTGTTCAATCGGGTATCGCGGATCTATCCCACCTACTGGTTGTACTTTTTCATCACCCTGGCGGTTTATCTGGTACAGCCGGGCATGGTCAACAGCGGGCATGGCTCGTCCAACCTGATCATGTCGTTTCTGCTGTTGCCCAACGACAAGGTGCTGCTGGTGATGGTCGCCTGGTCGCTGCTGTTCGAACTGTGGTTCTACGTGGTGTTCTCCGGCTTCCTGCTGTTTCGCGAGCGCAGTCTGCCGTTTCTGCTCGGCGGCTGGTGTCTGATCATCGTGGTGTTCAATACGCTGGCAGACTGGCAGGACTATTCCTCGGCAGTGAAGATCATCCTGCATCCCTATGCCCTCGAGTTCATGCTGGGCGCCGCGCTGGCCCTGTTCTTTTACGGTCGCCACAGTGCCCGGGTACCGACGGCTGCGGTCTGGTTACTGCTCGGTGTCGCGCTGTTGGCGGCGGTGCCCCTGATCGGCTATTACCGGTTGTATGAAAGTCAGGGCCTGCTGCGCATGCTCATGGTCGGGGGCTCGTTCGGCGTGCTGGTCCTGACGCTGGCCTTGCTCGAACGACGCCGACACCTGCTGGTGCCCGGGTTTCTGGTTGCCGTGGGCGATATGTCCTACACGATCTATCTGTCTCATCTGCTGGTGCTGGGGGTGATCGGCAGGGTCTGGAGCCTGGTGGGGGCCTGGCCCGAAAGCTATCTGGACAACCTGTTTTTCGCGCTGCTGATGCTGGCTGCGGCGGTGTGCTATGGCTGGGTAGGTTATCGTTACTTCGAGAAACCGGTACTGGACCGCGCCAACGCATTCAGCAAGGCGCATTTCCGGGTGTCGACGTGATCCCGGTGCGCGCCTAGAATAATTTCCGCTCACCGAGGATTCGCCGAGGATTGACTCATGCCCCCCGAATGCCAGCTGTTCAGCACCCTGGGATGTCCGCTGTGCGAGGTTGCCGAAGCGGTTTTACTGCCGTTTGCCATTGAGCACGGCCTGCTGGTTGAGCTGGTCGACATCTGCGAGGATGAGCAACTGCTTGAACGCTACGAGTTGCGCGTTCCTGTGTTGCGTCGAGTCGACACCGGTGACGAGCTGGACTGGCCATTTGACGCGCCTCAAGTGGCGTCGTTTCTGAGTCGCTGAGCTGTCTTGTCGTTGAGTTGCATTCCCTTTCATTTACCGGACACGACGCGCAGTGAATATCGATACACGCATCAAATTTCGTCATCTGGTCTGCTTTCTCGAAGTGGCCCGGCAGGGCAGCCTGGCGCGTGCCTCCGACGTTCTGGCGATCAGTCAGCCTGCGTTGTCGAAAAGTCTCAAAGAGCTGGAAACCCTGCTCGACACCACGTTGTTCGTGCGCAGCAAGAGCGGTGCGGCACTTACCGAAGCGGGTGTGGCGTTCATGCGCTTTGCCGGGCCGAGCGTTCAGGCCCTGCGCGAGGGTGTCAGCAGCCTGAGATCCGGTGAACATGACACCGTTACTGCACGGCTGGGCGTACTGTCGACGGCCGAAAGCCTGCTGGTGCCTGAGGTCGTTCATCGCCTGCACCAGCGGCACCCGGCGCTGATCGTCAGCGTGATGACCGGGCCCAGTGCCTATCTGCTGTCGCAATTGAGGGTAGGGGAGCTGGATCTGGTGGTCGGGCGCATGACTGACAGCCCGCAGATTCAGGGCCTGACGTTCGAGCACCTGTACAACGAGTCGATGACACTGGTGGTGCGCAGCGATCACCCGCTGCTGGCTGCGCCGCTCAAGCCCGAAAGCCTGGAGCAATTCCCGCTGGTGTTGCCGCTGGCAGGCACGACCATCCGCAAGTTTGCCGACAGCCTGTTCGTACAGTGCGGCATCCGCATGCCGCGGCAACGCCTGGAAACCCTCTCGCTTACCCTCAGTCGGCGCTATGTGCAATGCAGCGATGCGGTGTGGATCGCGCCACTGGATGCCGTGTCGCTGGAGTTGAAAGGTGGCACGCTGGTTGAACTGGACATGGGTATTCGTGAGCCGGGCGGCTCGGTCGGTTTGTGCAGCAACCCGGCCTTGCCACTCACACGCGCAGCACAGTGGTGCGTGGACGAGCTGCGCAGTCTTGGAGAGGCCTGTCGCAACGGCTAGCATCCATAACCAAATGGTTATGGATCATGGGGTTTATTTCAGTTCTCCATAAGCATGGATCGCGCGACACTTCGCCGCAGCCTGTAGCGCATGTGATCGACGCCTGCGCGCCCCATAAAAAAGAAAAAGAGGAGAACGCCATGTCTGCCGCGGACAACAGCCGCTTCGTCATTCGTGACCGAAACTGGCATCCAAAAGCGCTCACACCTGATTACAAGACCTCGATCCTGCGCTCGCCGCGCCAGGCGCTGGTCAGTATCCCGCAGTCCATTTCCGAAACCACCGGCCCGGATTTCTCGCATTTGAAATTCGGCCAGCACGATAACGACCTGCTGCTCAATTTCAACAACGGTGGGCTGCCCATCGGCGAGCGTATTCTGCTGGCCGGGCGGGTCTGCGATCAGTATGGAAAGCCGATCCCGCATACCCTGGTGGAGATCTGGCAGGCCAACGCCGGCGGGCGTTATCGCCACAAGCGCGATGCCTATCTGGCGCCCATCGATCCCAATTTCGGCGGCGTCGGACGTGCGTTGACCGACAGCGAAGGCAATTACAGCTTCCGTACCGTCAAGCCAGGGCCTTACCCATGGCGCAACGGTCCCAACGACTGGCGCCCGGCACACATTCATGTGTCGATCAGCGGGCCGTCGATTGCCACACGGCTGATCACCCAGTTGTATTTCGAAGGCGATCCGCTGATTCCGATCTGCCCGATCGTCAAGGCCATCGCCAACCCGGACGCCGTGCAGAGCCTGATTGCCAGGCTCGACCTGGGCATGGGCAATCCAATGGATTGCCTGGCGTATCGCTTTGATATCGTGTTGCGCGGCCAGCGCAAGACTCACTTCGAAAACTGCTGAGGAGGCCCGACATGCCCGTTCAATTGCTGCAGGAAACCCCTTCGCAAACCGCTGGCCCCTACGTCCACATCGGTCTTGCACCGCAGGTGGCCGGCAACCCGACCCGCGAGCTGGAAATCTGGAACGAGATGGCCAGGCCCGAGGCGCCCGGCGAGCACATCGTGTTGCTGGGCAACGTCTTCGACGGCAACGGCCATCTGATCCGCGATGCCTACCTGGAATTCTGGCAGGCGGATCATCAGGGCGCGTATCACAGCGAATTCCACCCGGACAGACCGTTCAACGGCTTTGGTCGCACGGCAACCGCGGACGATGGCCAGTGGATCCTGAAGACCATCAAGCCAGGCTCTGCGCGCAATGCGGCGGGTGTGCCGATGGCGGCGCACATCAATGTTTCGCTGTTTGCGCGTGGCATCAATATTCATCTGCAGACGCGGTTGTATTTCGACGACGAAGCCCAGGCGAATGCGCAGGACCCGGTGCTCAATCTGATCGAGCAGCCCCCGCGTCGCGAAACCCTGGTGGCGCGCCGCTGCACGTACGAGGGGCAGACGGCCTATCGTTTTGATATCCGTGTGCAGGGTGAAGGCGAGACAGTGTTTTTCGATTTCTGAATCGCTTGTCGATTTTGAAATCAATGTGCGTGCGATTCAAGGCGCCTGCATCGGCAGGCGACCCTATAAAAATAAAAGGACACCTCCATGACGCTTTCCGCCGGCAGCCCCGCGCCGAGTACGCTCGACGTTCAGGCCTTCATCAATGCGCAACCGCTATCCGGGTACCAGTGGCGAGTGGTTGCGCTGTGTTTTCTGATCGTGTTTCTCGACGGCCTCGATACTGCTGCAATGGGCTTCATTGCCCCCGCGCTCAGCCAGGATTGGGGGATTGATCGGGCCAGTCTGGGGCCGGTGATGAGCGCTGCGCTGATCGGCATGGTGTTCGGCGCGCTGGGTTCCGGCCCGCTGGCGGACCGCTTCGGACGCAAGGTGGTGCTGGTGGTCGCGGTGCTGCTGTTCGGTCTATTCAGCCTGGCATCAGCCTATAGCAGCAACATCGATCAATTGCTGGTCCTGCGCCTGTTGACCGGGCTCGGGCTTGGCGCAGCGATGCCCAACGCCACCACGTTGCTGTCGGAATACACCCCCGAACGGCTCAAGTCGTTGCTGGTGACGAGCATGTTCTGCGGTTTCAATCTGGGCATGGCCTGCGGCGGTTTTGTGTCGGCCAAGCTGATCCCCAGCATGGGCTGGCACAGCCTGCTGATGCTGGGCGGTATCCTGCCCCTCCTGCTGGGGTTGGTGCTGATGGTCTGGCTGCCGGAGTCGGCGCGGTTCCTGGTGGTACGCAATCGCGGTGCGGAGCGGATCCGCAAGGTACTGGCACCGATCGCGCCGAAGGCACTGGCCGGCATCACTGACTTCAGCGTTCCCGAACAGAAAACGGTCAGCAGCCGCAACGTGCTGAAAGTGATTTTTTCCGGCACCTACAGCGCCGGCACGCTGTTGCTGTGGCTGACGTATTTCATGGGCCTGGTCATCGTCTACCTGCTGACCAGCTGGCTGCCGACGCTGATGCGCGACAGCGGCGCGAGCATGGAACAGTCGGCTTTCATCGGCGCGCTGTTTCAGTTCGGCGGCGTGTTGAGCGCTGTGGGCGTGGGCTGGGCGATGGATCGTTACAACCCGCACAAGGTCATTGGTTGTGCCTATGCGCTGGCGGGTGTGTTCGCCTGGCTGGTCGGGCAGAGTCTGGGTAACGTCGCGCTGTTGGCGACACTGGTGCTGCTGGCCGGTATGTGCATCAACGGCGCGCAGTCGGCGATGCCGTCACTGGCAGCGCGTTTTTACCCCACCCAGGGGCGTGCCACGGGGGTGTCGTGGATGCTCGGGATCGGCCGTTTCGGCGCCATTCTCGGCGCCTGGGCCGGTGCCACGCTGCTGGGCCTGGGCTGGACGTTCGAGCAGGTGCTGACCGCGCTGGTGATTCCGGCGGCGCTGGCCGCGATTGCGGTGCTGATCAAGGGCTGGGTCAGTCATTCGGACGCTACCTGAAACCTTTCAATCTGGAGTGGTGATGTGAACAGAGCGAGCAATCAACTTTTCGATGCCTACTTCATGCAACCCGAAATGCGCGAGATTTTTTCCGACGAAGGTCGGGTGCAGGGCATGCTCGATTTCGAGGCTGCGCTGGCTCGGGCGCAGGCACGGGTCGGCCTGATCCCGCCTGAAGTGGTCGCCGACATCGAGCTGAGCTGCGACGCACGGCTGTTCGATTTCGACGCGCTGGCAATCGCCATCGGCAGTGCCGGCAATTCGGCGATTCCGCTGGTCAAGGCGCTGGGCAAACAGATTGCCGCACGCAGTGCTGAAGCCGAGCGCTACGTGCACATGGGCGCGACCAGTCAGGATGTGATGGACAGCGGGCTGATCCTGCAACTGCGTCGAGCCATCGTGCTGCTTGAGCATGACCTTACCCGACTGGCCGATGCGATGGCTGAGCAGGCGCAGCATCATGCTGGCACGCCGCTGGCCGGACGCACCTGGCTGCAGCAGGCCACGCCGGTCACCCTGGGGATGAAAATCGCCGGCTGGCTGGGCGCGGTCACTCGCCATCGACAGCGTTTGAACGAGATCAAACCGCGCCTGCTGTGCCTGCAGTTCGGCGGCGCTTCCGGCAGCCTCGCGGCGCTGGGCGATCAGGCCTTTTCGGTGGCCGAAGCGCTGGCCGGTGAACTGCAGCTGGAGTTGCCCGAGCAGCCCTGGCACACCCAGCGCGACCGACTGGTGGAGTTTGCCAGCCTGCTGGGCCTGATCGCCGGCAGTCTCGGCAAACTCGGGCGCGACGTGAGCCTGCTGATGCAGACCGAAGTGGGCGAGGTCTTCGAGCCTTCGGCACCGGGCAAGGGCGGGTCTTCGACCATGCCGCACAAACGCAACCCGGTCGGCGCTGCGGTCATGATCAGCACCGCCACCCGCGCACCGGGGCTGGTGGCCACGATGCTGGCGGCCATGCCGCAGGAACATGAACGCAGTCTGGGCCTGTGGCATGCCGAGTGGGAGACCTTGCCGGAGCTGTGCTGTCTGGTCTCCGGTTCGCTGCAGCAGGCATTGCAGGTGATACCCGGTCTGCAGGTCGATGCCGAGCGCATGGCGGTCAATCTGCAATCCACCAAAGGCCTGGTTCTTGCCGAGGCAGTGAGCATTGCGCTGGCTCAGCGCATCGGGCGCGATGCAGCCCACCATCTGGTTGAACAGTGCTGCCGGCGTGCGGTGGAGCAGGGCGCGCATTTACGTCAGGTGCTCGGCGAAACCCCGCAGGTCAGCGAGCAGTTTTCTTCTGACGAGCTGGATCGTCTGCTCGATCCGGCCCATTACCTTGGCCAGGCTCGCCATTGGGTCGAGCGCGCCGTGGCCGAACACACAAGGATTTCCCGATGACCGAAGACGAACGTTACGAAGCCGGCATGCAAGTGCGCCGCGCGGTGCTGGGCGAAGCGCATGTCGATAACAGCCTGAGCAAACTGACGCCGTTCAATGAAGAGTTCCAGGAGATGATCACCCGTCACGCCTGGGGTGATATCTGGACGCGTCCGGGATTGCCGCGCCATACGCGCAGCCTGATCACCATCGCGATGCTGATCGGCATGAATCGCGAAGGCGAGTTGCGCCTGCACCTCAAGGCCGCGAAAAACAACGGCGTGACCCGTGAGGAAATCAAGGAAGTGCTGATGCAGAGCGCGATCTACTGCGGCATTCCGGCGGCCAATGCGACGTTCCACCTGGCGGAAGCAGTGTGGGATGAAATGGGCGTGGAGTCATTGCAGGACAATTGAGCGCTTTGATCGAGAACGCCGCCGCAGCGCCCTCGGCCACGGCGGCGTCCTGTCTGGGTCAGAGCAGCGACAACGGGTAGCTGACGATCAGGCGGTTTTCGTCGAACTGGTTGGTGCTGTAGTCGCGACGCATGGTGGAGTTGCGCCATTTGACCGACAGGCTTTTGAACGCGCCGTTCTGGAACACATAAGCCAGCTCGGTTTCCCGTGCCCACTCTTCGCCGTCGGTGATGGCCCCGGTATGCACGTTGTCGCCGCTGATGTAGCGGTTCATCAGGGTCAGGCCGGGAACGCCCAGGGCTGCGAAGTCATAGTCGTGGCGCAGTTGCCAGGATTTTTCCCTGGCGTTGTCGAAGCTGGAGTTGTAACTGTCGTTGGCCAGGGTTCCGCCGCTGGTGCCGTTGACGTGCATCCAGGCGCTGTCGCCGCTGACTTTCTGCAGGCCCAGGTAAAAGGTGTTGCCACCGTGCCGTGCCGAAAGCAGCGCTGACCAGGTCTTGTTGTCCAGATCGCCGGCCAGCGACTGACCGTCGTCCTTGCCCTGGAAGTAGCCAAGGTTGGCCCCCAGCGTCCAGCTGCCCAGCGGCTGGCTGTGCAGCAGGTTGAAATATTGCTGGTGGTAGATGTCTTCAAGCTCGGCGTACCACACGCCGACCTGGGTGCGATTTTGGTTGAACACGTATTCGCCGCCGCCAAAGTTGAAGCGGTCGGAAGTGAACGCGGTGCGGCCATTCAGGGACATGTCTTCCATGCTGGCGTCGTTGCGCGGGCTGTTGCCACGGAACTGGCCACCGTAGAGGGTCAGGCCGTCGATCTCCTTGGAGGTGATCTGCCCGCCCTGAAAGGTTTGCGGCAGCGAGCGGCCGTCATCCGAGCGCAGGATCGGCAGCACTGGCATCCACTCGCCGACCTTCAATTCGGTCTTCGAGAAGCGCGCCTTGCCGGCCACCGCCAGACGGCCGAAGTCGTCGGCGGGGCGTCCATCGCCATGGATGGGCAGCAATTGCGTACCGCCGGTACCCTTGCCGCCGTCGAGCTTGAGCGAGTAGAGGCCAAGCGCGTCGACACCGAAGCCGACGGTGCCTTGGGTGAAGCCGGAGCGGGCGTCGAGAATGAAGTTTTGTGTCCACTCCTCGGCGTAGTTCTGCGCGTTGGCCGGGTCGACGAAGTTGCGGTTGATGTAGAAGTTGCGTAGGTTCAGATTGACCTTGGCGTCTTCGACAAATCCGGCGCTGTGGCCGCTGATGGGCGCCAGACTTGCAGCGACGGCCGCCGACAGACCGCAAAGGAGTTTGCAGGGAGAATTCACGCGCATGGAACAGACCTTTTTTGTAGTTATTGAGTCGTTTAGCTGGCTGCGATAGTGAAATGCCGGAACGCGGCGTGCAATTGTGAAACAGTTGTTTTGGGCGATTATCGAACGTTAATGAACCGGTTCGAACATTTTCTGCGAGAAGCCGCAAACGTGTGTGCGATGCTCACGGGTAACTATGGGTAGAGAGCGTGTTCGGCCACGGTGTCGGGCTGCTGAAACTTGAACAAGGAAGCGTAATGAGCACTGCCAGCACGCCGTCGTCCGGCGTCAATCAACCTCTCAAAGGTATAGGCTTCATTCTTCTGGCGACCTTCCTGTTTGCCAGTCACGACACCCTGTCCAAGTACCTGTCCGGCTTCTATCCGATCATTCTGGTGGTTTGGGCGCGCTATCTGGTGCACACGCTGTTGATGGCCTGCATTTTCATGCCTTCAGCGGGGTTGCGAGTGTTGCGCACCAAAAGGCCCGGCCTGCAGGTCTTGCGCGCACTGGCGCTGCTGGGCACCAGTCTGCTGTTTACCAGCAGCCTGATGTTCATCCCGCAGGCAGAGGCGACCGCGGTCAACTTTCTTGCGCCGTTGCTGGTCACCGCGTTATCGGTGCCGCTGCTGCACGAGCGTGTAACGCGCGGCCAGTGGATTGCGGTGGTGGTAGGGTTTGTCGGGGTGATGATCATCATTCATCCGGGCGGCGAGCTGTTTACCCCGGCAATTCTGCTGCCGCTGTCGTCAGCCTTGTGTTTTGCGCTGTATCAACTCCTGACGCGGCTGGTCAGCCCGTTCGACAGCCCGACCACCAGCAACTTTTTCGCCGGGCTGTTCAATACCCTGTTGATGAGTGCGCTGGTGCCGTTCTTCTGGGAAGTGCCAGCGCTCAAGCACCTGCCGTTTCTGCTGGCGCTCGGCGCGTGTGGCATGTCGGCGCATTTGCTGCTGACCCAGGCCTTCCGCTTCGCCGCCCCGGCCATGCTTGCGCCGTTCAGTTATTGCCAGATCGTGTTTGCCGGACTGCTGGGCTACCTGGTCTTCGACCACACCCCGTCCCCGACCGCGCAGGCTGGCATCGCCATCATCTGCCTCAGCGGTCTGGCAGCAGCGTGGCAACAGCGACGTAAGGGTGGGTAACTACCGGGGCTGAAGATCCGATTGACGCCTATGCCGATGTTCAGTTGGCATGTTTTTCCTGACGCCCTGCGTCGCAGCAGAATGTCATGCTGTGTCTGCAGGAGGCCGCCATACGTGCTTTTCGATCACGGTGGCACTGACGACGCAGAGTGCGACGTTAGTGACGGCTGAGTACTGGCGCTGATCCGGGGGTAGCCTGGCAGGACGCCAGGCTAGCCGTACCGGGCCATGGATGGCGCGTTGCGGCGACCCCCGGATCAGTGACAGGGCGAAGGAACCC